>CAYPUH010000015.1:28174-29324 GCA_964413725.1 uncultured Cytophagia bacterium | reverse complement strand
CCGCAATAAAAAGTGAGCATCCGACCGCTCACACGGGAGTTCGGGCATGGGTATAGGATCCATTTTCGGGGGGGCGGGCTCGCCATTTCGCATGAGTTTGCGTGTATTTTTGCATTCCGGATAGGCTGTACAGGCAAAATATTTTCCAAACCGGCCGGTTTTCAGTTGCATATCCGCACCACACTTGTCGCACTGGATCACGGGTCCATCATAGCCTTTAATGCGAAAAGTTCCGGTTTCCACCTGCGTTCCCGGACAATCCGGACTGTTTCCACACACCCATAATTTCCGGGTCTCGTCCACCAGATAGCTATCCATGGCGATGCCACAACGCGGACATCGTTCCCTGGCACGGAGTTCATTGACTTCCTGTGACGCATCCGAGTCATCCACAGATTCTGCTTCTTCGCCCGGCACCAGATTGATGGTCTCTTTGCAGCGCTCATCCTTTGGCAACTCATACCCGGTACAGCTGAGAAATACCCCTGTACGCGCTGTGCGGATGGCCATGGGCCGTCCGCATTTGGGACATAGAATGTCCACGGTCACCGTTGTATTGGGACGCATCTGGTCTCCGGCTTCCCGCAACTGGGTTTTGAGTTCCTCATAAAAAGCATCCAATATGGCTTTCCATTCGGCGTTGCCCTGCGCGATGCGATCCAGATCCTGCTCCAGAGAGGCGGTGAATCCATAATCCATAAGATCGTTAAAATTTTCCACCAGTCGATCCGTCACAATGTCGCCGATTTTTTGGGCATAGAATCGGCGCTTGACCAGTTCCACATAACCACGGTCCTGAATGGTGGAAATAATGGACGCATACGTGGAGGGTCTGCCAATGCCACGTTTCTCCAATTCTTTGACCAGGCTGGCCTCGGTGTAGCGAGGGGGTGGTTTGGTAAAATGTTGTGACGGATCGAGATCGAGCAACGTCAGTTTCTCTCCCACTTTAACATCGGGAAGTTTGACGTTGCTGTCATCCCCCTTTTTGTGTACCGGGGGTAAGACTTTCATCCAACCGTCAAATCGCATCACCCGACCGCTGGCTCGCAATTCATACTCTCCGGCTGTGATCGTCATGCGGGTGCTGTCAAATTCAGCCGAACTCATCTGACTGGCCACAAACTGACGCCAAATGAGATCGTATAAC
>CAYPUH010000015.1:0-28164 GCA_964413725.1 uncultured Cytophagia bacterium | reverse complement strand
CCTGGCTGGGTAGAATCGCCTCGTGCGCTTCCTGGGCGCTCTCTTTGCTGGCATAAACAGGAGGATTGGATGGAAGATAGCGGTCATCAAACGTGTCTGATATATAGGTCCGGCATGCCTGAATCGCTTGCGGACTCAGTTGGGTGGAATCCGTTCTCATATAGGTAATCAGTCCGGCTTCGTAGAGACGCTGTGCCATCAGCATGGTTTTCTTGACACCATATCCCAGCCGGACACTGGCCGCTTGTTGAAGCGTGGTGGTGATAAAGGGGGCATTGGGTCGCTGTTTGGTGGGTCGGTCCTTGCGATCCGCCACCTCAAACTCTGCCGGTCTTAACCCGGCAATCGCTTTGTTCACCTCGTCCTCAGTGCCCGGTCTAAAGGTCTTACCCTTTACCTTACTGACCTGAGCTCGAAACTCGTCACTGGACGTTCCCTGAAGATGGGCGAAAAGCTTCCAGTACTCCTCCGGGACAAAGGCGCGGATCTCCCGCTCACGTTCCACGATCAGTCGCACGGCCACGGACTGTACACGTCCCGCCGAAAGGCCACGTGCCACCTTTTTCCATAGCAGGGGGGAGATCATATATCCAACAACCCGATCCAAAAACCGGCGGGCTTGTTGTGCATTCACCCGATCCATATTCAATCGGCCCGGTGTTTCAAATGCTCTCTGTATCGCGTTTTTGGTAATTTCGCTGAACGTAACGCGTTGAAACCGCTCCGGATCTCCGCCGATCGATTGCATCAGATGCCAGGCGATCGCCTCTCCCTCCCGGTCCAAGTCGGTGGCTAGATAAATGGTATCGACCTGTTGTGCCAGTCGCTTCAGCTCCTCTACCACTTTTGTTTTTCCCGGCAGAATTTCATATTGGGCGGTCCAACCATCTTCCGGATCGATGCCCATGCTGCGGATCTGTCGTTTGTGCTCCCGTTCCTGCCGTAATGCCTGCTTTTCCTCATCAGGAAGATTACGGGGAATCGGTTTTGTGGCGGTTCGCTGCCCCTTGCGTCTGGAGGCCGAGGTGGGCAGATCTCTGACATGCCCCACGCTGGACTTGACTGTATACGAGGGTCCCAGATACTTGTTAATGGTCTTGGCTTTGGCCGGAGATTCTACGATAACCAGGGATTTTGCCATAGTCGTACGGTGTGCTCCTTTTCGCTTCACAACCTGTCACCCAAAAAAGTACAATGGTTCGGGTTGAAAGTGTTAAATCCATTCGGGAGGATACTTTTTTTACATCGAAAGATAAGGCGGAAACACCAAAAATGCAATGTTTTATGCGAGGGTTGTGTAGCAGGTGTAAAAAGAATCGATTGATGTATCAGCCAGGTGTCGATCCTCAAAGAAGAAGGAACCGGACCACCGCTAACCGGTGACAGTCCGGCACGGTAGCCGCCGTTCCCTGATGCGGTTCGGACTGGATGCCTGTCAAAGGGTAAACACGAGAAACGGATCCATCTTGGAAATTGTTCCCCGATCACCGACACTTGGGTGAAATGACAAACAGATCCCGGCTTGATATTTGATTACAGGATTTCAACACCCAAAGAACAAGCAAGAGTCCGGAGCGGGATTTAATGGAGGAAAACAGGAAACACATCGCACAGCCAGACTATCCCGTACATGAACTGTTTAAGCGTCGATGGAGTCCGGTCGCATTTTCATTGCAACCGTTTGAACCCGAGAAACTCGCCGGTCTGCTGGAAGTCGCGCCAGGGGTTGCAAAAACGGGAACAGCGTCGCAGAACCCGAAAGCGCCATAATCAATTTGTTTTTAACGGACAATGGGGACAAGCTGCTGAGAATCCCGGGGGTTAAACAAAACCGGTCACTCCGGAAGAATATTTCCGGAATAACCGGGCAAAACGCAGAGTATTGGCATCTTTGATGTATTGGAACAAGCTACCTCAGCGGACAAACTGCTCTACAAAAAAGGTCGGGGTCAGATATTCACCGGTCGCCCGTTTGATCATTTCGTTCCAATGAAAGCGGTCACCTGTCTCAAACACCTTTCGACGCAAAAAGATACCCACCGGTCTTTGATCCACATAGCTGACCTGTTTGGCATTCTCTTGATGCAACACTTCGAGAGCGAGAGTATGATGCAACTGCGACGCCAGCAACTCACCCAACAGATAGTTGTGGTAATAACAGGGAGCGATGGCAAAATGAATTTTTGAGGCCCAGTCGGGTTGATTTCGTCCCGGCGGTGGCGCCAGCATCTGGTATTTTGATTTCAAATCCCACCACAGCCCGTTCAGATCCTGATCCGGATTCTGATACAACTGTTTTTCAAACTCGTACATGACCATGGCCCAGCGGGCAAAGATCAATTGCTTGAGACGGGCATATTTTTCGCTGACGGTTTCGATCTCTTTGCGCTGTACATCGCTAAGATCGAGCATCTCCTGCATCCAGTCCGGATCCCGACTCAGTCGACCAAAGAACATGGCAACGGCTTCTGTGGTAAATGCATGAGCCGGTTCTCTGAGCAGGAACGGAAGATCGGGATCCATATATTTGTCATAGACCGCATGGCCCAGTTCGTGTAACATGGTCTCCATCCAGCGCTCGTTGTTCTTTAAATTGCAGAGAATTCGAACGTCCCCTTCCCTGTCGATATCGGTACAGAATGCGTGTGGATTTTTGCCCTCACGTTCATACAGATCGCTGTGGGCAAGGATGGAATCCACCGGCAACGAGATTCCGGCATAAAAATCAGCAGCCAGCGCTTTCACATCATGATCTTCATAATAGGCATCCAGATCAAGATCGTATACCAACGGTGTCTCCTGGAAAAAGGAATCATGGTAATGCCAGGGCATCAACCCGGCAACCCGAATCCCGTAGCGATAGGCCAGGATACTGTCCAGTTCGGCCTTGAGTTCGGCATAGGGTTCGTTGGTCAACTCGTACAACCCGTTGAACAGACTGTCCAGCGTTGCCACATCCTGTTCCGATGTTTTCAGAGACAGGGTATGGTACGAATCGAATCCCAACTTCCGGGCCGCCTTGTTGCGAAGCTTGACCAGTTCGATCAAGTCGTCACTGACCCGGGGACCCACCTGTTTGCTGGCCAGCCAGGCATCCCGCCTCTTTCTCGAGTCAGTCTCTTTTTTCAGTATGTCTTCGATGGTATTGCTGGTGACCGCTTTTCCATCTATGCGTCCCCGAAACGTGCTAAAGGTCTGTTGCACACCCGCAGAGAGGTTGACAATGTCTTTCAGCAATTTGGGATCGATTTGATTCTCCAGATAGCTGTTGTACAAAACCTCAATCTGACGCGTTAACAATGGATCCTCGATGGTTTCTGATTGTTTAAACTGTTCGAGGATTTTAAAATCCGTACTGTCACTGTACACCTGGCGGATTTTTAGCTCCAGTTCAGCATAGCGTTCATAGGCCTCTTTATCGCCCGATGTCGCTGCCTGCCAATAGGCCAGATTTGCCTCACGCATCAATGGCTTGACGGTGGCCACATGGTCCTGAATAAACTGATTCACGTTTTGCTCCTCCTGACTGGGTCCGCATCCCACAACAAGTGCGGCGGTCACTACCCAGGCTAAAAGATATCGTGTCATATAAACACCTCCTGTTGATGTCCTTTACCTGATGCCGGGATATCAGGCATCGGTGACGATTGCTCCAATTCTGGACACATTTAAAACCGTTTTCGCATTATTTTTCAGGATACGGATTTTATCACTCATTTGCAAACAAAAACAAAAACTTGCGCCCCTATCGAAACGAATACGAATCAGTTATGATATACTGATGATCTCCGGTTATTACATGGGATGGTTAAAACCGTGATCTCACCATTTCGGATCGTCATCGATTGTCATTCGGCGCTTTTTGCGCCGGTGGTGAATAGCACCTGTCTCTTGATCGTCTCAAGAGAATCCATGGGTATATCGATAAGATCGTTTATGGGAGACAGACAAATTGAGGTATCTTGCAATCGAAATCGGTTTTTCCCCTCCCGGACACACCGGGTTTGTGCCGGTAACACCACCTCCTTGTCGGTGGGCACCCCCAGCATCAGCGGTCCATACTGATAACTGTGGTATCCCTGAATCGAAAGGGGATTTTTCACCGGACGGGAACAGCATTGCAGGTCAAAGGACCATTCCCATCGATCCCCTGTTTGCCACCGGGGCGAAAATTCGATAAAATCGTTCTCATGACGACATGACGTCGGCTGGCCATTGACCATCAAATGATGCGAGTGCATCCAGGAGGGCGCAAAAAACCGGATGCGGGGACGTGCGGAACCGCTGACCTGACGAACATAAAAGGATATGCGGCCGGATTCCGGGTATTCGGAAACCTGCTCCAGGGTCAGAACCGAATCGTCCACATGAAAGGTCGCCACACTGTTGTGATAAAAGGGAACGACAATGGCATCCGGGTAAAGAAAATAGCTGTATTGAATGGCCCGAGAGAGTCCTTCTCCACCCCGCATGGTGCAGCACCAGTGAGCTTCGGGAGTCGCTACCGTTAAAAACGGGTCCTGTGCTCCGGTACAGGAATCCGGACCCATTCCTCCATTCCGACGTTGACCATGCAACAGAGCGTTCCAATAGATATGATGTGCGTCAGCCAGATATTCAGTCTTTCCGGTCCACTGCCACAGCTGGACGGCGATCATAAACGAGTCGATAACGGCACAGGGTTCGGTCCATTCGGGTCGCTGAAACCAGTTGTAATTGGCCCAGGTTTCTGTCATGGCTTGCCGCCGGTAGAGAGAATATCGGGATTCCACAGCGGTGACCAGAGAGTGATCATCGGTGAGGCTGGCAAAGCGAAGCAGAGCCCGCAAGGCACTCAGGGTTGCATGCGTTTGAGCCCGAACGGTTATCAGGTCCATCTCGAGAAAACGTGTGATCATCTCTTCGATCAACTCCCGCAAGTCCGGCAGGTCCAGGTGCTTCCAGGCATGGGTCAGGCCATCCAGAAACAAAAAATCACACCCCACATCGGTGGACAGTCTCCATCCCGCTTCTTTCATGGTCGGGGTGCCACTATAGCATCCGGTATGGGACCGGATGGAAGGATCCAGAGGATAGAGGGTATGACGCCCCCGCGTGGGCAGTGCCAGCTGTCGTACCACCCCTTCGATCATCGCCAATGCCCGGTTATCCTCCGTCCATTCGGCATATTCACACAAGCCGCGGAGCACCCAGCTGTGGGAGGAAAGCTGTTGTTCATCGACAAAATCGGTATGAATGGTGCCAAAGTAGCCCTTTTCATTCATATACGAGGGAAATTGATTGATGATCGGGATCAGGTGCCGGGGTTCCCGGTGCAGGGCCTGCGCCAGAAGCGTCAGTGCGAGAATGGTTCTTCCCTCTGTATCCCCCGGCCAATAATTGCTCTCTTCCTCGGTGAGAAAGACCCGGGGGGGTTGGTATCTCTGCGATTCCATACGATCAAGATTTTTCATTGCCCGCCGTTCCAGATCGCCCGAGGGATGAATGTCTGTAAAATTCAGAGCACTGGGTTTTGGGCGTCCATTTTGCATCATGACAACTCCGGTTTGGAATTAAAGGTGCCGGAGGTCGGAAAGACCAGATCGACCAACCGGGCACGACATCGTTTCACTGCGGTTTCGCGAAAGACAAGATACCGGTGTGTACCCTCTTTTTGTTGCACGAAATGGGTGCAATTTGATGCATCCAGAGTGACGAATCCAGTGGGTGATACAGAAAAACAGCCGGCTGTCGGTTCGACAGCATAGTACACCGATGTCAGGTCCCAACAGGGTCGCTCATGAGGCATGGTATCAAACACCTGATAGGCCAGAGCGACGGGATCCCGGGGGTGGGTTTCCAGCCGACGGCTCACAGCAGACGCCGGGAAGCAAAGAGACCAGCCCACCTCCAGGCCACTGAAAACAATAGGTGTGGGCCATTGCTCCAGGACCTGTCGCGCAGAGCCGGGATCGGTAACAATGTTATATTCAGGCTGTGGTATCGATACAAAATGTCCCGCCATCATAGACACCCATGCCACTTTTTGGCTCACCAGAGTCCGTCCATCCAGGGGGCTGATGTCATCGGGACCGGATGCGAGCAGCCGTGCCAGGTTGGTCGAAAATCCCACCGCCACAATGACCACGGACCGGTGCGGTTGTCGGACGAGAATACGGCGCATCAGAGAGACAGAATCTTCAGTCCTCGTGGGCGCTTTTGTCTCAGCACCGCCCAGTTTGTCCAGTACCGGTTTCAGAAAGCGTCCGTTGTTCGGAGTGGGTCCGTTGTCGATGCGTCCCACCGGGATATGAGGACGACCGCGGAGACGGTTGATCATCCGGACGAACGGCACAGTCGTGGGATTATCTTTGTTGATGGAAACGGCAAGGATCCGGGCCAGTCCTCGGTCTTCATAGGTATGCAACATGGCCAGGGCCATGGCATCGTCCACATCGTTGCCGATATCGGTGTCAAAGAGGATGGAAATCGACATGGTTGTCCTTATAGCGATTCTTCGGGTCTCCATTGAGCCAGGCATCCGCCAAAGGGCGCCAGAGACACTGCAACGGGTGCGTTGGATGAAAGAGTCTCCACGCGTAGAGATCGTGGTTGCTCATCATCAGAGACCAGAGTCAGGGTTCCCGGGGTTTCCATTAGCGGAAGAGTCAGGTTGAGTTGCATCGGCTGGTCCTGGCCATTGACTCCGGCCACATACCAGATCGAGCCGATGCGCCGGGCCAGAACAACATAATGGCCCGGATCACTCTCGAGACAGCGCGTTTCATCCCAGGAGGCGGGTAATCCCTTCAAGAGATTCAAAACAGATTCTGGAAGCTGTCGGTAGCGATCGGGGTGATCGGCAAAATGCTGCCACCCGGACTGAAACAGGACGGCCAGAGCAAGTTCGTGAGCATCGGTGGTCAGACGGGGATAGCGATTGTCGCTCAATGCAACAGGGGTATAATCCATGGGACCCACGGCATTGCGGGTAAACGGCAACAGGGTGTGATGCCGGGGCGCCTGCGCGGGAAAGTCTTCGGATGCGATATACCACTCTGCCCCTTTGACCCCTTCCATTGTCATGAGATGCGGATAGGTACGACACCATCCGCGTGGAATCGTGCACCCATGAAAGCTGATCATGAGTTTAAACTCGGCGGCGTCGCGCAGAATGTCCAGATACTGCGCGATGCGGTCCTGTTTGTCGCTGTGGAAAAAGTCAATTTTAATTCCCTTTACGCCCAACTCGCAGAGGAATCGGAACTCGCGTCGTCGCACACCGCGTTCGTGCATACGGTCACGTGGTTTTTCCGGCATCGAGTTGTGTCGTCCACCGGAATTATACCAGAGGAGTATTCCCACCCCCCGCTCATCCGCATAGGCCACCAGTTCCCGGATGCGGTCTTCCCCCATTTCATCCCAGTGGGCATCGACAAGCGTATAGGGCCAGCGCATCTCGACGGCAAAATCCACAACTTGTTTCTGAACATCGAACTGAACGGGAGAGTTTTGATCTGACCACCAACTCCAGGAGACACAGCCCGGTTTGATCCAGTCATGCGGAGCGACACGACGTGGTGGACTCAGGTGGGTGATGGCATTGGATTCCAGAATTGATCCGGGACGAGTCCCGACCATGATGACCCGCCACGGGCTGGTCCATGGCAACGACGAGCGGGGAGTCACTTCTCCCACACCATTGCCCTCTGCCGAATCCGGGAACCGTATATGATAAGTCCGGTCCGGCGACTCGGCTGCCAGACGGGCCGCGCAATAGGTCTCATCAAGAGATGCCTCACTCAACAGGACCCAGACCCGGCCATCGTACAGTTTAAACAATGCCGGAAAAGACCAACCCATATCAGAAGGAGCAGGGGTTCCTGCGGCAACCTCCTGGTGGACGGTCTCGTAAGCCGGTGTGGTCCAACCGGGGGCGTCATGAGGTTGTAAGAATCCGATAGTGCCTTTGGGAAAGGCAAAGCCCGTCATCTCATTTAAAAAAGTATGGTCAGATCCCGATATATCGGGACAATGATAGCGGATTGCAACCGCGTCGTTCATGACTCGCAAATGGAGTTCCAAATGTTGGTGGACCAGAGTTTCAAACCGGACACGACACTCGCGGTATTCAGCCCGACAGTAGCGGCTTTTGCCATGGATGCACATGAAAGAATCGGTACCCTGCGTTTCATCATGTTGAACGGGTGATACGTTTTCAAAGAGACAATCATCGCGCTGGATCCCGAGAGGGGAGGATTCAAGAACGATCTCGTCACGGTCAGGGATTGTGAGCGTTACGGAATAGGACAATCGGGATGAAGCAGCAGATGGATCCCAGATCAGTTTGGCCTGAAGGGAACGATCCGGTGACCAGCACTCCCAGGTTTGAATAGGTTCGGTCATAATCGAGTCCTGACGTCAGAATGTCTGAAACAAAAAGAGTGATTTGGAAGAATATAGGAAATCCTGAGGAAAAAAAAAAGCCCGTATCGGGCCGGGGGGACACCGATACGGGCTTGGGGAGAGGGGAGGGTTATTTGAGGAGTATCATACGTTTGACATCCTGGAAGGAGCCAGCGTGGAGGCGGTAGAAATAGACGCCGCTGGGACTTTGTGCTGCGTTCCAGGAGACATTAAAGGAACCGGCGGGTTGAACCCGATCAACCAGGCGTGCCACCTCGCGTCCGCTGATGTCGTATATCGTCAACGTTACGTGCCTCGTCTCTTTGAGATGATAGCGGATGGTGGTTTCCGGATTGAAGGGATTCGGGTAATTGGTATCCAGACGGAATTCATTGGGAAGAGCGCTGAATTGTATCTCTGCTGCCGCTGGAACCGCACCGGTCTTGTTTTCTGTGGTCACGCCAAACTCGACAAGCTGACGCCATCCATTGCTGGTCCAGGATGGTGTCAACAGCACCAGTTTAATGTATTTGGCCTGTACATATTCACCCAGATTGTAATATCGCATCTCGCCGTTTCCGGCCCGATTTGTATTCAACACAGAGGTGAAATCGTCTTCCTCCATACCGGTTGTGGACACCAGGACCTCAAAACCAATGGTCTGGAAGGGTTTGCCGTCATCGGCTGCACCATTATCCGTTTGTAGCGTGACATAGTTGAACTGGTAGATCTCACCGTCACCGAAACGGAATACAGCCCATGCGGGATCGGACGGAGCGGTGGCACCGTGTGCCAAAACCATGGCATCGTTGCCCTGGATTTCACCATCGATGGCATTGTCCCATCCATAATTGATGGATCCTTTGCGATAGGTGGGTGTACCCTTTACGAACACCAGTTCATTGCCTTCACCCTCACCATCACCTGTTTCCATCTCGGTGGGGGCACCCTCTTCCGGATTCGGAGCTTTCTTTTCTTCCGGCTGGGCGGCAGGCTGAGCGTCACCCATGGCAGCCACCTCTGCACTTCCGATAATCACACCATTGACCGCAGCTTTTACCGTTCCATGTCCGGAAAGGGTAGCTGTGTAAACACCGGGATTATCGGCATCTTCAACCACATCCATAGCCAGATGGGGAACGGGATGTCCGTGAAGTTTGTCCGATTCATAGCTATAGATAACGATGTCGTGAGCGGTTTTACCGGACACCATGTTGCCATCAGCATCCTTTAGCGTCAGAGTCACCTGATCGCCGCTGACCTCCATGGTGCTCATCGCCGGATTGGGCAGTGTGGTCTCAAACCAGACTTCAAATTCACCAAGAGCCTGCCATTGTTCACTGCTGGGCTCATTGATGACCAGCTTGATATACTTTGCCTCCACCGGCTCGATGTCCCATTGCATCCAGTCATCGTTGAGAGTGCAGGGAGTGTTGACATTATTGGTCTTTTCTGCATCCAACACCTCGGTAAAAGTCTCACCGTCCGTAGAGACAGAAACGGTGAATGCTTCCACCTGATGTTTGAGACGATCGATACCTGTATCGGTCATCATCCGAAATGCGGATACATTGCGGGTTCCCTGATCGGTGAATTCAAAAATAGCCCAGGCTTTTCCGGTTTCATCCTGAGTGGCCATGGTGGTCCCGTTGAACCAATAGGTATCTCCGTCCACCGCATTGTCCCAACCCAGTTTGGGAGCGGGACTGCCTTCTACGACCTGCAGATGTCCATACCCGCCGGGTTCGTAGACTTTGACAAAATCCGGGAACTTGCAGTCATGCATGGGTCCTGCCAGTCTGGGTATATACTGATCCTTACCGGTGGGAGACTGTACATCCCAGTAGAGATAATGAGCTTCTTTGGTACCGAACTTGGCATCCAGGTCCAGCCACCACTTGTAATAGATCATATTTTTGAGACTGTTGAAATGACTGAGCAGCGGCGCAACACCCACATTGCGATCAGAATCGAACTGACAGCAATAGTCCACATCCGGAACACGCACGGTGACGATACTGCTGGCACAGTTGTTATCCATATCCGCATCACTGGGCGTTTCAGAACAGGTGGTATTGATCAATTCCAGGCCCTGAGGTGCATCGTGATGAATCCAGAATTCGACGCGTAACCATTTGGGATCATTGGGTTCCCAGTCGTCAAATTCCCAGGTGACGGTATGAGTCCCGGCATCATAGATCCCCCCGTTGGTGGCACTCATAAACACAACATATTCCGGCAATGGATCTGTAATCACCACATGAGCTGTGGTGTCCGGACCCAGATTGTCCACGCGATGGGTATATCGATACGCATAATCATCACCGACCCACACTTCGTCGACCTGTGTTTGCGAGCCGTCATTCAATCGTGCGACCTTGTTGACGACGGTCATATCCACTTTGTCATCGTCGACAATCGTCACCAGACCGTTATCCATGGTGATATTCAAGCCGGTGACAAGATTATCGTCGGGATCATAGACCTCGACATCAGTGATGTTGATGTCAAAGGTTTCGGTATATTCAGGTATTCCATCCTGAACGACCCGGACTTCTCGTCGGGCGGTTTGAGTGGGATCATCGGACGATTCAAGAATGATCAGTGGCGGTCCGTCCAGCGGATCGGCATAATCGGCCGGATTGGTGGCAGAGCCATCCGCAAATTCATAATGGATGTGAAATTTAAAACCGGCCGGCGGCAATTGAGACGGATCCACTGTCATAAATTCACGTGAGAAATTAAAGGGAGGCGGATTGGTCCCTTCCGGGTCAAATGTAATATCCTGAACCGCAAAGTGAAGATCATAGTCATCGTTTTCAACCGTCAGGGTCCCCAGATTGTCGGTTCCGGTGTCTCCGATGAGACAGCCAGCATGTCCCCAGAGGCGCATCTGAGCGATTTCATCGGCTTCAAAGAGCAAATCGGTATTGACGCATACCTGGATCTTTTTCTCGACCTCCCCCTTTGTCCAGGTGAGGAGCTGGGGCGAAGGAGCCGTCCAGTCCGTACCATCTTCCAAAGTCGGGGGTGTGGGTCCGGTGGAGAGCGACAGATGTACTTCTTCGCCACCGAGCGCCGGTTGTTCCATGGTCACGGTCATTTCGACACAGGTCTCGGGTCCGTCGGCAGGATCGCCCTCAGGAATGGTGGCGTCTCCGATGCTGCAGATACGGGGATCATCGTCCATGATGGTCACCAGACCGTCATCCCAGGTGATGTTGAAACCCGGTACCACCACACCATTGCCCGTCTTGACCTCCACACCCGTGATGTTGATGTCAAAAGTCTCGGTATCTTCAGCCAGATCGTCCTGAACGACACGAACCTCACGGCGTGTCGTTTGTGTCGGATCACTGGAAGACTCGATGATGATCAGTGGCGGGCCATCCAGCGGATCGGCATAGTCATCCGGATTGACTGCCGTACCGTCGACGAATTCATAGGACACATGAAATTCATATCCTGACGGAGGCAATTGTGAAGGATCAACGGTCATAAACGCGCGTGAAAAGTTGTGTGGCGGAGGATTGGTTCCTTCCGGATCGAAGGTGAGATCCTCGACCGTAAAGTGCAGATCGAAATCATCATTTTCGATGGTGCCGTCCCCCTGATTGTCCACGATCGTGGGAGCGGGCCCCCATTGGACCGGATTGGTGGGGTGATCCTGAAGATCGACGGTAAACGTTTCATCCAATTCAAAGAGGTCATCATTCAGAATGGGAATATGAATCTCTTTTTGAGTTTCTCCCGGGTCAAACCGGAGATCGGTCCACCCCGATGAGGTATAATCGACGTCAGCGGTCGCCGTTCCCGGCTGGGTTCGCCATTGAATTTGCTTCCAGCCGGTAGCCGTCCGACTCATGGTGACGGTAAAGACTGCTTCGACGACATCACCGGCATCTCCCTCCACGACAGAGGCGTCGTTGATGGTGATGTCGAGAGCAGCCATGGCGTTGATCGGTACACAAAAAAGTACCGCAATCGCCACTACAATGGATAGTACTGTGATTCTCATAAAACACCCTCCCTTTGTTGAGCTTGTTTCTGTTTGCTGCGTGGTCTTGCAAGGGTAGTGCCTGTTTGTGGTTCGTTTCTTGGCACTGTGAAGAATGAACTTATGGTGGGATAAATGATCGGTGGTCATACGTCTCCAACCTGGTATCCGAATGCATCGGTACCATACCGATACTGCCTGACATTCACTCACCCCCTTTCCTCTGGAATGACATGCCGCTTTTTGCACCTGTGGTAGAGACAGCAGATGATGGATAGAAGCAGGAAGGAAAATCGAAAGGCCCGTTGCCAGGAAAGATATATACCGGTCCCCCACTCCTGGAGCAGTGATCTGTGATGACCGTCCATACGAGTACGTTGTCGGATCAAGACCGGACTACCGGCTCTTGTCCGAAAAACCCGTCCCCCCCTATAGCGTTTCGATGGCTCCCCCTCCTATTGCGTTTACAACGATGCATTAGCAAACAATACAAATCATAACGCAGTGCTCTCTCCCCTGATTTGTCGTTTGTTTGCGTTGACATCCGGGTCAGCTACCTGGATGTCAACATACCGGACACAGCGAACGAGAATGCTCTTCGAGTGTCATGGGTGTCGTTGGTTTGTGACGTGTAGAGGGTCGAGATCGTTGCGGCAACTGGGATGCGAGAGGTGTATGATTCGTTGCCCAATGAATAAGTAGAAGCTGGTCCCCGTTCTATTTGACAAAGTAGAATAAATAAGTGACAATGTCAATAAAAAAGCATAATTTTTACGACATATTTTCCTCTTTTTTAGTCAAATCACCATAATTTAAATGACATCAGTCTGAACCGAACATCAACCCTTCAAGACGCTCCACATTCCATATCAAAAAGGAATCGAATCATACTCCCCACACTGAACGTTTATCGTGCATTCATTCATGTCCAATAGATTTTTGCAACAAAAGCATAATAACCAGAGGACGCGTCCGCAGTTTCTGGATACGGCGTGCCGACTGGCCGACCGGATGAGTGTCAATTTTGAATCGGTCATAGCTGCATTTCACATTTTTTTCCTTGCCTCTCTCCCGCCTTTCCGTTATATTGAATCGATCCAGTTAGTAAACACATCTTATTAACTATTTTCGGGGCGGTTCCCGGACCCGCTCGGGGATGCCCTGATGCGGTTTCCCGCGGGACGCTATCTGTCTTTGCGACTCCACCTCAGGGCCTGACTCTGGTGAGCCGGAATCGAGGTCCCGTCAAGACACAGTTTACCCCCAGACTGTATACCAACTATCCGGTAAATCGATCATGGCGACCCTTCAGATTGTTCTGTTTATCACCCTGTTTCTGGTTATGGCCCTGTCCATGTTTTTCCGCAAAATTCCGGCCTTGCTCGCCCTGCCGGTCATGGCTTTTTTTATCCCCCTGATCGGAGGGGTCTCGGTCTCCGATACCCTGCAATATGTTCTCGGAGAGGGCGCCCTGAAACTCCATACTGCCTATACTGTGGCTCTGTTTGGAAGCATGTTGAGCATTTTGCTACAAAAAACCGGGGTCGCAGAGAGTTTTATCAAAAAAGGCGCGGAACTGTCCGGAGACAATCCCTGGATCATCGCCGTCATCATGATGATTCTGATCACCCTTCTCTTTACCACCATGGGCGGACTCGGAGCGATCATCATGGTGGCCACAGTGGTCCTGCCCATCATGACCTCGGTGGGTATCGGTCCGATGACCGTGGTGGGCATCTTTCTCATCGGTCTGTCCATGGGAGGCATTCTCAATGCTCAAAACTGGGCCATCTATGTGGATGTCCTTGGTCTCTCCGTGCATCAGGTCAGACCGTTTGCCCTGATCATGTTCGGTATCACATTTCTCACAGCCCTCACCTATATCACCATACAGATCTATCGCGATGGCCATGATCTGAATTTCAAAAAAATCATCCGGGTCAGTTTGGTTGTGCTCCTTTTCATTGCCGCGCTCACTGCGGGTTATCAGATCCTTCCCGATCCGGCACGTGCACGTCTGCAGGACATCATGAGCACAGCTGGATCCGTCATCAAATGGAGTCTGGGAATGGGGATGATCGCCCTGCTGATCACCAGTCTGGTGCGGATGGTGCGCAGACACCAACCCGCCGGCAGAGTCCACTGGACAGCCTATTTTACACCGGTCATTCCGTTGTTGTTGATCCTGATTTTTGACATGAATTTTATCGCAGCCTTTGTCTGTGGTCTGATCTATGGATTCCTATCCACATTCGGCAAAGGCAGTGTGAACACCCTCGTGCAATCCATGCTCGAGGGCGGATCGGTGGTCATGCCGGCCGTGGTCATGCTCTTTGGCATCGGCATGCTCCTGAATGCCATCATCGGTCCCGGACCCGAATGGAACGCGGTGCATCCCGGCGGGTGGCCGGTGCTCAACCTGCTCAAGCCGTTGATGGTCCGGATTATTCCGGAAACCGGATTGCTATATGTACTGACGTTTTGTCTTGCGGCCCCCCTGGCTCTGTATCGCGGCCCCCTGAACATTTGGGGAATGGGGTATGGAATCGCCGCTGTCTTTTTGGCCAGTGGGATGAACGCGGGCGCGATTATGGGATTGCTGCTCTCGGTGGGCCAGGTTCAGGGGATCAGCGATCCCACCAATACCCATAATGTATGGCTGGCCAATGAGATGCAGCAGGATGTGCAAAAACTATTGTGGAACACATTACCCTATACATGGTCTCTGGCGGTGATGGGTTTGATCGCCTCTGCCCTGATGTTTTTGTAAACGACACATTCGGGACCCGTCCATGACACGCAAAATCAAAATAGGTATCGACGTCGGGGGAACCTTTACCCATGCTGTGGCTTTGGATATAGCCGATTACAGCATCATGGGCAAGGCCTGCATTCCCACCACCCATCGGGACAAGGCAGGTGTGGCTCGGGGTGTGGTCTCTTCCCTGCACATGTTGCTCGAAGAGACGGCCATCGATCCCGCTGACATTGTTCTGATCGCTCACTCGACCACACAGGCCACCAACGCCCTGTTGGAAGGCGACGTGGCCACAGTGGGCATTGTCGGTATGGGACACGGCATGGAGGGGCGAGTGGCAGCCCGGCAGACGCGTGCCGATGACATCGAACTGGCGCCCGGCAAGCTGTTACCCATCCGGCACCAGTTTATCGATATCCGATCTCGTCTGGATCGCAAAACAGCCGAGCGGGCGGTCGACGCGCTGGGCCGCGAGGGTGCCGAGGTGATCGTCGCGTCCGAGGCCTTTGGAGTCGATGATCCCGCCAACGAAGAACTCGTGGTCCGTGTTTCCGAAGAGATGGGGTTCCTGGCCACGGCCTCCAGCAGGATTTCTAAGCTGTATGGGTTGCGCATCCGGACCCGCACGGCAGTGATCAATGCATCCATGATGCCCAGGATGCTGGAGACAGCCGATATGACCGAACAGTCGGTGCGGGAGAGCGGAATCGATGCGCCGCTGATGATTATGCGTTCGGATGGGGGCATTATGGATATCCATGAAATGCGCAAGCGTCCCATCCTGACCATGTTATCGGGTCCAGCCGCCGGCGTGGCGGCCGCGCTTATGTATGTCAAAATCTCGGATGGCATTTTTATCGAAGTCGGTGGCACCTCCTCCGACATCTCGGTCATCCGCAACGGCAAACCCCAGATCAAGAGCGCCCAAATCGGTGGAAACCGGCTGTTTCTGCGCACACTGGATGTGCGCACCCTGGGAATCGCAGGTGGCTCCATGGCCCGTCTCAACGGATCCACGATTATCGACGTGGGTCCGCGCAGCGCACATATTGCCGACCTCAGCTATATCGCCTTTGACGAGCGGACCGATTTTGATGACATTGAACTGGAATCCGTGCAACCCCGAAAAGGCGATCCCGAAGATTATCTCGCCATACGAATGCCGGACCAGGAGCGGGCGCGCCATACCCTGACGCCCACAGAAGCGGCCGCGTTTCTGGAACCCACCACCGGAGTGGGACACGGAGACGCCAACCTCCAAGCCGTACGGTCGGCGTTTAAACGCCTCGCCACACATCTGAACCGGCAGCCGGCAGACCTGGCCACCGACATCCTGACGCATGCGGCGGAAAAATATCATCCGGTGATCAAAAGCCTGGTGCGCGAGTACAAACTGGACCCCGATCTCATCCGTATCGTCGGTGGGGGCGGCGGTGCCCCGGCATTGGTACCCTTTACAGCCCGCCACCTCCATTTCGAGCACACCCTTGCCGAAAACTGCGAGGTCCTTTCAGCTATCGGTGTGGCGTTGGGGATTATCCGGGATTCCGTGGAGCGCAGCATCCTCAATCCCACGGAATCCGATCTCATCGCCATCCGAAAAGAAGCGATGGAATCCGTAGAGTCCATGGGAGCCGTACCGGAAAGTATCGAGGTGAGCGTGCAAGTGGACACCCGGAACAGACGCGTTATCGCCATCGCCACAGGCTCCAGCGAGATGCGCACGCGCGATGTGGCCGCCAGACAATTGAGCTCAGACGACATTCTGCAAACAGCCACCACTTCGTTTAAAACCACACCGGATCAGGTGGAATGGGTGGGACAAACGCCATTTCTCTATTGCGTTCGACATGCCTTTACGGAGAAAAAACTGTTTGGCTTGATCACCCGGGAGGTGGAAAACATACGCATAGTGGACCGTGAGGGAGTTATCAGACTACAAGTCAACCACTGCCTGGCCGGGGAAGTCCAGGCCAGTGACGTCAAACGCACCCTGTCGAATTTTGTCGATCAGCTCACCACCTATGGTGATGCAGGTGCGCTGGTGCCGGATATCTTTTTGGGAATATCCGCCAAGATCATCGACATGACCGGACTGGTCCGGGAATCACAGATCATGGCGTTGGTGGACATTGAATTAAACCCCGTGCTGCCCTCCGATCCGGTGATCGTGATCGCAGCACGAAAAGAGTAGGACCGCAGCATGCCCGGAACGAGTCCACACGTCACGGCCGACACGATACTGGCTCCGCGCTCTCGTATCGCCTCGCTGGATGCACTGCGCGGCTTTGCCATCCTGACCATGGTGCTGTCCGGCGTCATCCCCTATGGAAATCTGCCACCATGGATGTATCACGCCCAGTTGCCACCACCGAATCATGTCTTTCAACCCGATCTGGCCGGTCTCACCTGGGTGGATCTGGTCTTTCCTCTCTTTCTGTTTGCACTGGGCGCCGCATTGCCCCTGGCCCTCTCACGCCGGCTCGAACAGGGCCGACCTCTATGGCGGTTGATCCTGGATATTCTGGAACGGGGCGTGTTGCTCGGCTTTTTTGCCATCTTTCTGCGCCATGTGCGACCCCACGTGATGAATCCGTCTCCTCAGGCCATACACTGGTGGATTGCTCTGCTGGGATTTATCCTGATGTTCGCTATCTTTGTCCGCCTGCCTCGTTCCGTATCCGGCTCCATAAAGTGGATCCTACGGGGCATCGGCTGGGGCGGTGCCATTTTCATGCTGGCATGGCTGCGGTATCCGGATGGCACTGGATTCTCTCTCGGAAAAAGTGATATCATCATCATCGTCCTGACCAATATGGCGGTTTTCGCTGCGTTGATCTGGCTTGCCACCCGGAACCGGCTGTTGCTTCGAATCGGGATTCTGGGCATTCTCTTGGCATTGCGTCTCTCTCATGAGAGTACCGGCTGGACCGAGGTGGTCTGGAACCTGTCACCGGCACCCTGGATCTTTAACGTCTATTATTTGCAATATCTATTTATCGTCATTCCCGGCACCATCGCCGGAGATCTGTTGCTGCGACACTGCGCGCAAGCAGACTCTACCGCTTCGGGGTGGAGCCGGATCCAGTGGATCATTTTGACCACACTGCTGACAACGACCGTTTTGATCCTGCTGGTGGGTCTGCAAGCCCGCTGGGTCGTGGCAACGCTCCTCGTGACCGCTGCACTACTGGGTATCGCTCTTTTTCTGACCCGGGGGGCAACGCATCCACTGGAACGGCTGTGTCGCACCTGCCTGCACTGGGGGGCCTATTGTATTGTACTGGGGCTGACGTTTGAACCCTTTGAAGGGGGAATCAAAAAGGACCACCCCACACTGAGCTACTATTTTGTGACCGCCGGGATGGCGTTTCTGGTGCTGATCGTGTTCACCAGTGTCATCGAGCGGTTTGAAAAGCAGAAAGGACCGGTTCGCCTGCTCGTCCACAATGGCAAGAATCCCATGATCGCCTATGTCGCGTTTGCCAATGTCATCTGGCCGTTTCTCGCTCTCACCGGACTGGATCCCGTCATCGCCTCTCTGTTCTCGACACCCTGGCTGGGTGTCCTGAAAGGCATGACGTATACACTGGTGGTGGCTCTGTTTGTCAGCCTGTTCAGTCGCCACAAACTCTATTGGAGAACCTGATGCCGCAAAAGATATTCCTGGCGCTGGCGCTGTTGTTGCCGTTGCTCTCCATGCCCGGTTCGGCAGATTCCCCCCAGGAACTGCGGGCCGTCAAAATCACCAATGTGGACAGTGACGTTCTGTTTTCCGATACGTCCATCGCCGAGGCCATGGATTTTTGTGCCGACATCGGTATCAATGTCATTCTGCCGGTGGTGTGGAATGGCAGCGGTGTGGATGGTACCCATACTCTCTATCCCAGTGCGGTGATGGACAGCCTGTTCGGACGCCCCATCCATCCGGCATTTGCCGGGCAGGATCCGCTCGAGCGCCTCATTATCGAGGCCCACCGGAACGGCATGGAAGTGATGCCCTGGTTCGAAATGGGGTTCTCTCCCTCCTACTCGCAGAACGGTGGCTATATGCTGGATATGTATCCGGACTGGACCTGTCGAAACAATCAGGGAGAGCTGGTGGTCAAGAACGGATTCGACTGGATGTCAGCCATTCACCCCGAGGTTCAGTCGTTGATTCTGGGACTGACACTGGAGGTAGCCACACAGTACGATGTGGATGGCATCGAATATTCAGATCGAATACCGGCCATGCCCGTAGAGGGGGGATACGAGACCGCTACGGTCGAGCTCTATCAGAGCGAACACGACGGCGCGCTGCCCCCGTCCAATCCGAGGGATACCGACTGGAAACGATGGCGGGCGGACAAACTTTCTGACTTTTTCCAAGCCGTCCACGATTCGGTCAAAGCCCTGGGCGACCATCTGGTGGTCTCCTCTTCCCCCAGTCTCTATCCCTGGGGATACAATGAATACCTTCAGGATGCCAAGACCTGGATCGAAACCGGAATCACGGACAATCTGATTCCCCAGTTGTACCGCTATACATACAACGATTACGTCTATGAGCTGAACAAGACGCTCAGCACCCTGGATCCCTCAACACACGATCTCCTGTATGCCGGCATTCTGATGAATGTGGGGTCATATCTGATAACGCCCGATTTTCTCCACGCCTCCATCAAAGCCAATCGCGACCGGGGTGTGCAGGGAGAGGCCTTCTTTTTTTATGAGGGTCTGAGAAAAAATAGAAATGAACTGGGCCTGCACCTCAAAGAGACCGTCTATTCCGAACCGGCGATCGTTCCGCATCGAAGCGACCGGACCTGGCGTCCGGGAGGGTTGATTACAGATGAAACCACCGCACAGACAGAACGGTCCGGGGTCTGGAGTGAATCCACCACGGGCGGATACAATGGCAGTATCCTCGTCAACAACACGAGTGACCCGGCATCTGTGCGCTATTCGATGCAGATTCCCGCTTCCGCGTGGTATACGCTGTATGTCTATGGCGTCACCGGCAGCAATGCCAGCAAAACGGCCCGTTATACCCTATATACATCCGGGGATTCGGTGGTGGTGATACAGGATCAAACCGATTTTCGCAACCGGGGCTGGCACCCCCTGACCACCGTCTTTCTCGAGGCGGGTCAACACCAGGTGGTCAAACTGGATAACGGTGTGACGACAGACGGACGAATGCTGGTGGCGGATGCGGTGATGGCGTTGATTCACCGACAGAAATCACCCGATGCGGTGATCACCTCGGTGCCCGGTTCGCCGTCTCTGGCCTCCCCACAGCACTATCATCTGAGTCCGGCCTATCCCAATCCCTTTAACAGCAGCACCACATTTGACATGACACTCTCCAGGACCGGGCCGGTATCTGTCAACATCTATGACATCACCGGCCGGCGGGTGGACACCCTGGTGAACGGCATCGTGACAGCAGGGTCGCATCGCATCACCTGGGATGCCGGCTCCCGGAGCAGCGGTGTCTTTTTTGTGCAGCTCCGGTCAGCACACATCAGCATAACGCGAAAACTGACAGTGATCAAATAACACTCATGAATACCAAATCGACATCATCGCCCCCTCCCATTCGATTCGGGACCGATGGCTGGAGAGCCATCATCGCCGAGTCGTTTACATTTTCAAACGTGCGGATCATCGCGCAGGCGATTGCCGACCATCTCAATGATCAACCTACCCCTCCCGTCGGCATTGCCATTGGATACGACACCCGCTTTCTGTCAGCCGACTTTGCGCGAACGGCAGCCAAAGTCATCGCTGCCAATGATATTCCTGTACTCCTGAGTGACCGGTTCATTCCCACTCCGGTGCTTTCATTTGCGGTGTGGCATCACGGGTTGAGTGGAGGCCTTATGATCACCGCCAGCCACAATCCATATATGTATAACGGCCTAAAATTCAAAGCAGACACAGGAGGCCCGGCGTCCTCAGATCTGACACAGGCCATCGAGGCGAAATTACAGCAACAGCCACCACGAGAGACAGATAATCGAGCCGAACAGCGTATCCGCACAAAAGACCTGTTCGCACCCTACCGCGACCATGTCCTCGGCTATATTGACACGGAACGCCTGAGCCAAACACGGGAACGGGTTCTCTATAACCCCATGCACGGCGCCGGCAGCGGCTTTCTGAATCGACTGTTCTCCGAGCTGGGAATACCCCATGTCTCGATGAACACCAGACCGGACCCCACCTTTGGCGGACGGCTGCCGGAACCGATTCCCGACAATCTCACGGATCAGAGTCGGCGGCTTCGCAGAGGGACATCGACCCTGGGCATCGCCACCGATGGGGATGCCGACCGCTTTGGTGTTCTGGATGAGACCGGGACCTTTGTACAGCTCCACGATCTCTTGCCGCTGCTGTTCCGGTACCTTGTCGAGAGTCGCGGCTGGAGCGGAGATGCGGTGCGCAGCACCTCCATGGCCGATACCATCGACCGGATGGCAAGTCAACTGGGTCGTTCGGTCACGGAAGTGCCGGTGGGATTTAAAAACATTTGCGAGACCATGCTGAATCAGGATATCCTGATCGGCGGCGAAGAAAGTGGTGGCTATGGCTATAAAAATCACATTCCGGAACGGGACGGCTTACTCTCGGCCTTGCTGTTGCTGGAAATGCTCGCAGATCGCCAAACGAGAATAAGTGAACTGGTTCGGGATCTGCGCAGGGAATATGGCCCCTTTCATTACGGCAGAATCGATCGCCACCACGACGCGACAATTTTGCACGCCAATCTGATGCAACTCGTCGCAGATCCTCCGGATCGCTGGGAGTCATTCAAAGTCGATCGGGTGAGCACAGTGGATGGCATTAAATTCTATTTCACCAACGGCTCGTGGATGTTGATGCGCGTTTCTCAGACCGAACCACTGGCACGGGTCTATGTGGGATCGGACGAACAGGAAAAAGTCGAGCACTTGCTGGATCTGGGGATTGCCCGCCTGATCCGGCCAACATCATAAAACTGCCCCCTGTTATCACACGGCGTCTTTGTACAAAGATCACAAATCCCGATGCGTTCGAGATGTCATGGACACAAACAAATCCGAGTCCATTGTTAAAAGGAGCGGAATATTGAAATACGGAACGTTTTCAAGAGACCGAAGAGAATTTATCATCACCCGGCCCGATACACCGGCCCCCTGGGTGAATTATATCTCCAACGGCCGCTATAGCGGCCTCATCAGTCATACTGGTGGCGGATACAGTTTCTTCCGCTCCGCCAAAGACAGTCGAATCACCCGCTGGCGTTACAACAGCTTGCCCATGGATCGGCCGGGCCGATATATACTCCTGCGACATCGTGATGATGGTGAATACTGGTCTCCCACATGGCAACCCACCGGCAAGGCGCTGCAGAAATTTGAATGTCGACATGGACTGTACAGCACCCGGATTTCATCGCGATACCGCGATGTGGAGGCATCGGTTCGCTATTTCGTTCCCAATGAAGACCTGGAATTGTGGACGATGACGGTGCGGAATGAGGGAACGCAAAGGGTGGATCTGGATCTATTTGCGTTTCAGGAGCTGGCCCTGGGGCATGCGCTGGTGGATCTCATCAACCAGCCCAATGATCAGCACTTTAATGACGTGATGTTTGACCGGAACAGCCAAATCCTCTATGCCTCAAAGCGCTATTGGGTGCGGCACAACGGTCCAACAGTCAAGCAGGCCAATGAAAGCTGGGACCGTTGGGCGTTCTTTGCGTCGTCGCTGCCGGTAAAGGGATGGGATGGCAGCAAGTCCGATTTTATCGGCCGCTGGCGCTCCGAGGCCAACCCCGTTGCCGTGGAAGAGGGCCGTTGCCGCAACAGCGACATTACGGCCGGCGATGCCATCGCCGCTCTGCAGACGGAGATGAGACTCGATCCGGGAAAAGAGCGCACGGTCACCTTTATGCTCGGTGTGGTTCCCCGCACTGAACCCGAACGGGCCCGGACCTGGGTTGAAAAATATCGCCAACCGGACATGGTAGAGGCTGCGTATGAAAACCTGCGACAGTTCTGGGACCACTATCTCATGGCCGTCACCGTGGAGACCCCGGACGAGGATATGAATACCATGCTAAACGTCTGGAATCCCTATCAGACATCGGTGACCTTTCAGTTCTCACGTGATGCCTCATACCACCATGGCGGATTGTTGTTCGGCAGGGGCTACCGGGATTCCTGCCAGGATATCATGGGACCGGTCATCCCCAAACCGGACTGGGTTCGGTCGAGGATCCTGGAAATGTGTCACTATCAGTTTTCAGACGGCAGTGTCTTTCATCTCTATCACCCCCTTTCCGGCGGAGGCGAACGAACCGGTCACAGCGATACCCCATTGTGGCTTCCCCTCGCAGTGATGACCTATCTCAAAGAGACGGGTGACTTTGCCTTGCTGGAAGAACGGACACGGTTTTACGATACGGGAGATGCCACCATTCTCGAACACATCGTGGCCGCTGTGGATTACACCCTGGCAAACCTCACCAAACGCGGACTGGCCAAATTCGGGCCGGGCGACTGGAACGATACCCTGGACTATCTCGGCCGGGAAGGTCGGGGAGAAAGCATATGGGTCACTCAGTTTTTGGCCTATATTCTTAAGGAAATCATAGGATTGTCAAAAACCCTGGATCGACCGGAACGACAGCGCCATTACGAAAAAGAATATCAGACGGTCTGCAGGGCGGTCAACGAATATGCCTGGGATGGAAACTGGTATATCCGTGGAACCACCGATACCGGACAGACCATTGGCTCTTCGGTAAACCGGGAAGGCAGAATTTTTCTCAACACCCAGAGCTGGGCGGTTATCAGTGGCATTGCCGGCGCTGAACGGGCCAAACAATGTATGCAAACCGTGCAGGATCATCTGGACACCCCGAAAGGGCCCAAGATCCTCGATCCGGCCTATCGGACTGTGGATCAACACATCGGTCTTGCCACCCGCTGTGTGCCGGGCAAAAAGGAAAACGGTGCGGTATTTAATCATCCCGTCAGCTGGGCCATCCTGGCAGAGTGTCTGTTGGGGAACGGTGATCGTGCCTTTGATCTCTACAAACGGGCGTTGCCGATGAATCCCGTGATCGACATCGATCGCTACGAAGTGGAGCCTTATGTGTATGCCGAATATGTGACCAGTCCGGATCATCCCACCTATGGCCAGGCCAGCCACTCCTGGCTGACCGGGTCGTCTACCTGGATGTTCCGCGATGGTCTGGATTACATTCTCGGTGTCAGACCAACCTACAGCGGTCTGTTGATCGATCCCTGTATTCCGCACCAGTGGAACGGGTTTCGCGTTCAACGGCGTTATCGGGAAAAAAACTATGATATCCGCGTCACCAATCCGGATCACGTCAATACTGGAGTTCAGCATGTTAACATCAATAATACTCCTGTTGAAAAACAGCTAGTGGATCTCGACAATCCTGCTATCCGGTCGCTCGTGACACAACATTCTACGGTGAGGGTAGATGTTGTGATGGGCTGAATGACCGGAATTTTGAACGTCGTAGCAATCGAGTCCCCCCTCTTGTCAGCCTGTTATCGCCCTTTGATCATAACAGCTGCGGCCCTCAGGGTACCCATAAATTCGCTGAAAAAGAAACCTCGTTGCCCATCTTACCGTATATATCACAAAGGCCCGAACTCTAAAAACCATAACCAGGAGGAAACCTCCCCGCCTGGATATGCAACCCTGCAGAGGCCCACTGATGAACCGTTTTCTACTCCTTCCTGTCTGGATTCTACTCAACTCTTGTGCACTCGGGCTGTGCTTCACAACCGAGGCGATGGACGAGGTGGTCGCTGTCCGAACCCCGGAACCTATTGCTGTGGATGGAAAGCTTTCCGAGCCAATCTGGCAGCATGCACATCCCGTCACCGGTCTGCATCAAGCGGAACCCAAAGAAGGAGCGGTTGCCACAGAGGTCTCTACAATTCGGCTGGCCTATGACGATCAGGCGCTCTATGTGGGCGCGACCCTCTCGGATTCGGCTCCGGATTCCATCGTCAGTCGTCTGGGGCGTCGTGACTCCAATGTGGATGCGGATGCGTTTGCCGTTTTCATCGATTCCTATCATGACCACCGCAGTGGATATTTTTTCGGTATGAGTGTGGGAGGAACACGATACGACGGGGTTCTTTATAATGACAATCATATGGATGACACCTGGGACGGCGTGTGGGAGGGTCACTGCCAAATAGAAAAAACAGGATGGACAGCGGAATTTCGGATCCCCTTTTCCCAGCTTCGCTTCAGGAAAGCGGCTCACCACATCTGGGGAGTCAATTTCTATCGTAACATCCATAGAAAAAAAGAAGAGGATTTTCTGGTTTTTACACCCAAAGCGGGCAGTGGCTTTGTGTCCCGGTTTGTTCACCTGACCGGCATACGGGATATTCCGTCGGCCCGGCACCTGGAACTCTTGCCCTATGTCCGCAGTAAGGGAGAATTTATGCCGGTGGATGCGGAGCATCCGTTTCGGGATGGTTCGGATATTTCCGGCTCAGCTGGTCTGGATCTCAAGTATGGTTTGGGAAGCAACCTCACCCTGGATCTGACAATCAACCCCGACTTTGGCCAGGTCGAGGTGGACCCGGCAGTGGTCAATCTAAGCGATGTTGAAACCTTTTACCGGGAAAAACGGCCCTTTTTCATCGAAGGGGAATCCATCTTTCACTTTGGACAGGGAGGTGCTCGCGAAATCTGGGGCTTTAACTGGGCGAATCCCCGTTTTTTCCACAGCCGCCGTATCGGTCGACGCCCGCAGGGTGAGGAGCCGGATAATGATTATGCCGATATCCCGGATGGCACTCATATCCTCGGGGCGGTCAAACTGACAGGTAAGGTGGGTCAGGGCTGGAATGTGGGAACCGTGCAGGCTCTGACCCGCAAGGAACGGGGACACTTTTCCCTGGACGGTGAAATGTTCGATCAGACCCTGGAGCCTCTGACCTATTACGGGGTCATGCGGGCGCAGAAGGAGATCAACGACGGACACCGCGGTGTGGGCGTTATCGGCACCCTGACCGATCGCCGACTCGATGAATCTGCTCTGAACCCTCAATTCAACAACCGTTCCGGCGTGATTGGGATGGATGGATGGACCTTTTTAAACAAAAATCAAAGCTGGGTGGTATCGGCCTGGGCCGGTGCCTCACACGTTCAGGGATCGCCGGAACGGATCCTGGACCTGCAGACCGGATCGACACACTATTTCCAGCGACCGGACGCCGCTCATGTGTCGGTGGATTCCGCTGCCACCTCTCTTTGCGGCTATGCCGGACGCATCGGTCTGGTGAAACAAAAGGGAAACGTGATATTCAATTCGGCTGTGGGTGCCATTTCACCGGGATTCGATATCAACGATCTGGGGTATCTGAGGCATACCGATGTGATCAACATGCACATGGCCAGCGGCTATCAGTGGACAAAACCGGGACGCTGGACCCGCGAGGTGTTTTTGCTGGGAGCATACTTTCAATCCATGGATTTTTCCGGCCACACTCTTCGGAACGGGATTTTTGGTCTGTGCTGGGTCCAGCTGCCCAACTACTGGGGAATGGAGTACAGGTTCGCCTACAATCCCGAATCCTGGGACAGTCGGCATACCCGTGGAGGCCCTTTGACGCGGCAGCGAGCGGGACGTGAATTTGGATTTGAATTGTATAGCGACCGGCGCAAAGCAGTGGTCGTCGAATTGGGCAGCTGGGGATATCACAGAACCGATCACGAATGGACAGCGGGTGTGGATACTGAAATCGAATGGAAACCCCGCGCCAACCTCTCTCTGGAACTCGAACCAGAACTACGATGGAATCGGGACCTCGCCCAGTGGGTGGATTCAGTTTCCGATCCCGAGGCCACCCGCACCTATGGCAGTCGGTACGTCTATGCCCGCATGGATCAGACCGAACTCAGCGCAAGTCTGCGCCTGAACTGGACCTTTTCTTCCACCACGAGTCTGCAACTCTATGTCCAGCCCCTGATTTCACATGGAGACTATTACGCGTACAAGGAACTGGCCCGGCCGAAAAGCTATGACTATCGGGAATACACACCGGATGAGATCGAAAAGAACGGAGAAGATTATACCATCACACCACAGGGAGGGAACCGGTTTGAATTTTCCGATCCGGATTTTCACGTCAAATCCCTTCGGGGAAATGCCGTCTTTAGGTGGGAATACCAGCCGGGCTCGACGCTCTATTTTGTCTGGACGCAAAACAAGCAGGATGACGACTATTACCCGTCGTTCAACCTGTCCCGCTCGGTTCGCCGCTTCTGGTCCGGAACGTCGGATAACATCTTTATGATCAAACTGACCTACTGGTGGAACGCCTAGGCCTGGCCCGGATTGAATCGCTGGATGAGGGTTTCCAGATAGTGAGACTTGACCTGATGGCTCGCCAAAAGGCGTTTCACCGGTGACAATTTCAGAATTGCCCCCAGTACCGCTGCCAGGGAACGGTGACTGAACAACACGCGGTTGTCAAAAATCAGATTCTGCAGCTGGTCTCGTTCGATGGCCATCATCACCACTCGATGGACCGAATTCAGAGGTGTGATCACCCGCTCCTCACGTGAATGCAAATCCAGAGCATCCCGGTCACACACCCGCACGCACACACCACATCCCAGACACTGATCCTGATCTACCTGCGCCACTTTTCGTTTGGGTTTTTTCGGATCGTTGGCCGACAGCAGGCTCATGGCTTGCACCGGACAGGCCTCAACACACCGTCCACATCCCGTACACGAGTCCTCGACGAGTGGATAAAAATTGGTGGTATGCACGGGATTGAGAAATCCAAACCGCTGCGCGGCAATCATGGCCTCGCAGCAACATCCACAGCAATTACAGATAAAACTCACACTTTCGCGGACATTTTCGCCAAACTGGACCAGGTTGTGGTCATAGGCCTGCTGTAACAGATCCAGTCCTTCAGAGACATCCATCTCCCGGGCATAGCCATGCCGCATCATCGATGCTCCCACATCGTTGAAT
>CAYPUH010000014.1:0-29819 GCA_964413725.1 uncultured Cytophagia bacterium | reverse complement strand
CCCCCCCCCCCCCCCCCCCCCCCCCCCCCCCCCCCCTTTTTTCAAGCATAAGACGTAATACGAGATTCGCCTTAGTCTCGTGGGCTCGGAGATGTGTTTACGAGACAGATGTATACTGTGGATGCAGATACGATTGTCTGTGCTCCCACAAGTGGTATGGTGTTGTCGAGACTCTGAGTTTCTCTATTGATTGAACTGAAAAAAATGAGTATAATAGCACGTCTATATAACGGATCGGGAATGCCCTGTCATCAGAGTACGGAAAACGCGTGAACTTTTTATGACTGATCTTGGATCTTTAAATTCGCAAAAGAGGCCCTCTGTCACAGAGTTGGCCAGGTCTTTGATCAAAATCAATTCAGTCGCTCCGCACGGGCAGAGTGAGGATGCCGGGGCGGGTGGAGAACAACAGGTGGCCGACTGGATAGAGGGATTTGTCCGGGACTATGGGTTTACCTGTGAACAGATACCTGTTCTCCCCGGGCGACCCAATATCATTGTCCGTCACAACACGTTTGATCCCCGTCGTCCGGTGGTGGCTTTGACGACCCATATGGATACGGTGGATGTCGCCGGGATGACCATTGATCCCTTTGCCGCCGAATGCCGGGATGGTGCGCTTTGGGGCCGGGGAGCGTGCGACGTCAAGGGAACGATGGCAGTGATGCTCACGGCTATGATGGATTGGTATCAACGATCCCCTGCATCGTCCTATAATTTGATTTTTATCGGTACCATGGGTGAAGAAGGCGGCACTCTGGGCGCCAAAGCCTTTTGTCAGACTCCCGAGTCTGTAGATATGATATTGGTGGGCGAACCCACCTCGCTTCAACCTGTAGTGGCTCACAAGGGATTGTGGCGGTTTGCGGTGGAAACTCGTGGACTCTCCTGTCATTCCTCCCGACCCGAAAATGGCGAGAATGCGGTGGAAAATATGCTCCGTATCGTACAGGAGCTAGACAAGCGTGTAAAGTCCGGGTTTGAGGCGGACCAGGACAATACCCTGACCTATACCATGCTACATGGTGGCTCCATGGTCAATATCGTACCCGATAGCTGTCGACTGGATGTCGATGCCCGATATCATGCCGGAACACCGATAGAGGAGTTTGTCCGGGAAGTTGGCGATATCATCCAAAACCATTCCCGTTCCGAATATATCGCTGTTCAACAAGAACCTGCGTATCAGTGCCGTCCCGATTCCTGTTTGTTGGCCCTGTTGGAAGAGGCTCTCATCGACAGCCATCGCACCGTCGAAAGACGACGAGAGCCCTGGTTTTCCGATGCCACCCATTTTGCGGCAGCGGGTTATGATACTCTTTTGTGGGGCGCCGGTGATATACGATATGCTCATACGGCGGATGAACGCATCGCCCTGGCGGACTTGAACGATGCCGTGACTGTTTTGAATCGCCTGTTGTCGATCTGCGAGAGGAGATATGGAGCATAAGCCTCGAACACTCTCGTCCGTTTTGATAAAACCAGCCGGACCGGATTGTAACCTCGGCTGTGAATATTGTTTTTATCTGAAAACGTCGGAGCTGTTCTCGGACACACCGGTTCATCGAATGAGCGAAGAGGTATTAAAAGCAACCGTCCGGCAGGTCATGCAGCAGGGAGGCCCCTCGGTCAATTTTGGCTGGCAGGGCGGTGAACCCACATTGATGGGTCTCGATTTTTTCAAACAAGCGGTCGAATTGCAAAAACGATATGGCCGCACCGGTCAGACAGTTGGTAACGGCTTGCAGACCAACGGGATTCTGATCGACCGCTCCTGGGCCGAGTTTCTCCGGGACGCCGAATTTCTGGTCGGACTTTCACTGGATGGTCCCGAGCATATTCACGACCGGTATCGGCGGACTCGCAATGACAAGGGAACATGGGCTCAGGTGACCGCTGCCAGAGATTGCATGCTGGAGGTTGGCACACAGGTGAATGCCCTGGTGGTTGTGAATGACTATTCTGTACAGTATCCGGCTGAAATCTACGATTATCACAAAAAAAACGGTCTTCCGTTTATGCAGTTTATTCCGTGTGTGGAGCCCGATCCGGTGCACAGGGGAGCTGTGGCTCCGTTTTCGGTCTCGGGTGAGGCATTCGGAGCGTTTTTGTGCGAGCTGTTTGATTTGTGGATCTCTGATTTTCGTTATGGACAGCCCACAACATCGATTCGGTATTTCGATTCGCTTTTTTATCATTACGTCAATCTGACACCTCCCGAATGCACTCTGCTCAAAGAGTGTGGGGTGTATGTGGTTGTGGAGCACAATGGAAATGTTTATCCCTGTGACTTTTTTGTCGAATCCCCCTGGCATTTGGGAAACGTGATGACCGATTCTCTCACAGAGTTGCTCAATTCGGATAAGCAGAACCGGTTTGCGGCTGTCAAGACCCGGCTACCTGATGAATGTAGCACCTGTGACTGGCTTGAACTCTGCTGGGGGGGATGTCCCAAGGATCGTCAGAATGATCCAGGCGACCAGGGCAGCAATCATTTCTGCACAGCATACAAGATGTTTTTTGAACATTCGGACGGTAAGTTTAAAATTCTGGCACAGGACTGGTTACGCGAACGTGGCAGAGCGTCCACCCCGGATATCGATACCACACATGTTGGACGGAACGATCCCTGTCCGTGTAACAGTGGGAAAAAATATAAACAGTGCTGTGGTCGGTACTGATTACTGGAGGGGTATATATGGAAAATCTGACCCACGCAGAATGGAAACAATTGATACAATCAGTATTTCCGGGTGATCTGGATGGCGACAAGCTGGCATTTTTGGTGGATGTTCCGTTAAAGCACGAGGACGATACCCCGGGTTGGAGGGAACGCCGGCAGATTGTGGGCGAGTGGTTACAGCAGCTACAAGAGGTGGGCAAAGAGGTGGGATTGTCCGACGTGCAGGTTCTTGCCTATCCGGCGGTGCGATCGAACAATGCCAATTTACCGGGTTCGCTCTATCGCTTGAATTCAAAAACCGGAATTCCAGACACTGCCGAAAAATTGTTTTCTTATGGGGAGACGAGTTCGCTCGAGAGTGCTTTTCGGGTCTTTTCACTGTTTTTTGCACCCACCCAGTATTCAGCCACTGCCCCCCTGAAACTGGGTGCGCGGAAATATGGGTTTCGTGCCGCCACCATGCCGGGATTCAGCGCTGATATGATTCCCGCGTTAAAAATCGATTATGGTCGAGTCAATGAGCGGGTGGCAGTCCTGAAAGAGATGTTGGACGAGGCTGAAAACGCGACGATCACATTCACGGTGGATGGGCGAGAGACAACGAATCTGTTTTTTGACTTGCGGCATCGTCAGGCCCATGCCAGCGGTGGCTGGTTTCCCGATGAGGGAATGGCTGGGAATCTGCCCAGCGGAGAGACCTACATCGTGCCGTATGAGGGGGAAAAGGAAGAAGAGAGTCGCACAGAGGGGCGGTTGCCGGTACAGTTTGGAGATGAGGTTGTGGTCTATACGATCCGGCGCAATCGAGCCCGGAGTGTGGACGGGGAAGGGCCAAAGGCAAAGGAAGAGCGGCTTTACCTTGCGCAGGAACCTGCCTATGGCAACATGGCTGAATTGGGATTCGGGGTTCTGGCTGATTTTGGCTTAAAGCCCATTGGTCAGGTTCTTTTGGATGAAAAGTTGGGATTTCATATCGCCTTTGGACGCAGCGATCATTTTGACGGGTTTGTGGGTCCGCAGCAATTTTCCTCCGAGGAGGCAGTGGTTCATATCGACCGGATATATATACCAGAGGTTCAACCCCGGATTGCTGTAAAACATATCGTCCTGACTTATCCATCCGGACAAGAGCAAATGTTGATGGAAAACGGAATCTATCACTGCTTTTAATCCCCGGTGTCGGACTGACAAACCGGCACTGGCTTGTCAGCATATTGACATCAGATTGGCAGGCAAGTCCGACTGACATGATCGATCAAACGCTTGATACAGGGGGAATGAATGGTTATCAGAGACCTCGGCAGGATGTGAACAGAGTCCTGTGGATATTTTTCTTGCATTTTTGCTCTATTTCAATTAATTTACTGTGCTAAACCATGAACAAAGTTCTTTATAAGGATCGATGGATACGAAGAAAAGACAGAATACAATCCCGGACGACCAAAACAAAGTCGATCATTTAATGTCGAGCGTCGAGAATTCATAAAAGTGCATCCTGATGGGTGCACTTTTTTTGTATGATGCATGATGAAAAAGAGGAGTGTCTGTGTTGAAAACTGCAGTGGAAGCGTTGGTTGAACTGCAAAAGGTAGATCAAGCTCTCCTGGCGTTAACGCAATCAAAGGGGGATTTACCTCAAAAAGTGGAAGATTTGCGAGTGCAGCTCGCAGCATTGGAACAAGAGCGCAATCAAAAGCAGGCCATGGTTGAGCAACAGCGGGAGCAAAAGGCGGGGATTGGCAATGATCTCAGCCTGTTGCGTGAACAGTTAAAGAAATATCAAAAGCAGCTCTATCAGGTTAAGAACAATAAGGAATATGACGCGATCACACTCGAAATCGAGGAGACGGAATCCAAAGCGGATGATCTCGAATTGACGGGATTGGAGTTGGATGACCAGATTGAGTCGGATGAAGAGACGATCAAGGGTCTTGAGGAGAAAATCGAGGGTATGCAGGCGAGCCTGGAAGAGCAGAGACAAAAGCTGGAAGCGTTGACCACGAGAACCCGCAAGCAGGAAGAGGAGTTGAATCAGAACCGTGAGCGCATCCTGGGACGGTTGAATCCGCAACTCATCAACCGTTATGAACGTATAAGACAGGGGCGGAACGGTGTGGCCATCGCCGTGTTGGAAAATGGTGCGTGCAGTGCGTGTTCATCCAAAATTCCTCCGCAGCACCGTGTGGAGATCCGCGCCATGAACCAGATTTATGTTTGCGAGACCTGCGGTCGAATTATCATATACGATCCCAGTCTGGAGCAGTTCAAGGCAGGCGCAGAGTCATCATAGATCCAAAGCGGATCAGGCAATCGCGTTCGGAGATCGTGCCGAATGAGGAAAGTCCGAACTCCATAGGGCGGGGTGGTCCGTAACACGGACTCGTCGCGAGGCGAGGACAGTGCCACAGAAAACAGACAGCCCGGTCGATCGATACTGTCGGTGGACAGGGTGATGGTGAAACGGTGAGGTAAGAGCTCACCGCCTTGATGGTGACATTGAGGGCAGGGTAAACCCCACCCGGAGCAAGACCAAATAGGAGGGGAGAGGCGGCCCGTCTCGTCAGACCCTCGGGTAGGTCGCTTGAGGCTGTCGGCAACGACAGTCCCAGATAAATGATTGCCATCCTGCGGGATACAGAATTCGGCTTATCGATTCGCTTTGGGTCTTTTTATACCGGCAACATATGTGTCTCCCTGTTTTTAACGCGATGAAAAACGAGTGTGAAACGATCTGCATCTCTGTTTGGAGTTACAAGGTCCAATCAGGAGGTGAGTGTAAAAGAATAGCTGTACCCCTTGAACGAGTGGGACAGGATAGTTTTGGAGTAAGATATAATGGAGTTACGGTGGGTATATACGAATGAAGAACAGTCCGAGGAGGTGAACGCTCTTTGCGATAGCCTGAACATTCCAACTATCATGGCAAGAATGCTATTGCGACGGGGAATCTATGATCGGGACCAAGCGCTTTTGTTTTTTCGTCCCTCTCTGGATCAACTGTACGATCCCTTTCTGATGCGTGATATGACTCAAGCCGTCGATCGGCTTCGTCAGGCGGTGTTGAGTGAAGAGCAAATTCACATCTATGGGGATTATGATGTGGATGGGATCACCTCGGTATCTTTTCTTTACATGATTCTAAAGGAAATCGGTGCGAAGGTCAGTTATCATATTCCGAATCGCCGGACTGAGGGATATGGATTGTCGCGTGAGGGTATTGAAGAGGCCTCGCGGAACGGTGCTGGCCTCATTGTGACGGTGGATTGTGGTGTAACGGGCCATGAGGAAGTGCGGTTGGCACATTCACTCGGTGTCGATGTGATTGTGACCGATCATCATCAACCGGGGTCGGATCTGCCGCAGGCCGTAGCGGTTATCGATCCTAAACGGTTTGATTGCCCCTACCCCTTTAAGGAATTGGCGGGTGTGGGAGTGGCCTACAAGCTGGCTCAAGGACTGTTGAGCCGTATGAATATTGATCTTTCTATTCTGGAACATTATCTGGAATTTGTGGCCATTGGCACCTCGGCCGATATCGTTCCTCTGGTGGATGAAAACCGGATTTTTGTGAAAATTGGACTGCAAAAGCTCAATGCGGTCGAAAATGTCGGTCTCAAGTCCTTATTGGAAGTGGCGGGGCTTTATGGAAAGGAAATTACCGCCGGGCATATTGTCTTTATCGTTGCCCCGCGTATCAATGCAGTGGGACGTATGGGAGATGCTGAACGGGCGGTTGAATTGCTCACCACCGACGATCCAGCCCAGGCCAGACATATCGCGGGTATTCTGGAAACGGAGAACCGCTATCGAAAGAGTGTGGACGAAGAAACATTCCGGGAAGCCAAATCTCAGGCGGAAGAGCTCTTTAACCGGACCTGTACCCACTCTCTGGTACTGCATCAGGAGGGTTGGCACCCGGGTGTGATCGGTATTGTGGCCTCCCGGTTGGTGGAACAATATTATCGTCCCTCGGTTCTTATCTCTGTGGAAGATGGTGTCGGTAAAGGATCGGCGCGCAGTGTGCAGGGCTTTGATTTGTACGAGTCCCTCAAGCAGTGCGAAGATCTGCTCGTTGCTTATGGCGGACATAAATATGCGGCAGGACTTACCATTGAGGCGGACAAGATCGAAGAATTTCGACGCCGGTTCGAAGCCGTCGCGCGGGAACGTCTTACCCCGGATTTGATGATTCCAAAATTGTATATCGATGCTGAACTTTCTCTCGAACAAATTGATGAGCGGTTTTTGCGGTTTGTCAAAATGTTTGCTCCGTTTGGGCCCAAGAATACGAGACCACTGTTTGTCAGTCGGGACCTGCATGTGGCGGGATCTCCCTCCATCGTGGGCTCCAACCATCTAAAATTCCGTGTTCGGCAAAATAATCATACGCTCCATGTCATCGGTTTTGGTATGGGACGGCATTACAAACGTGTTGTTTCGGGTGAAAATCATCTCAGTATGGTATATGTTGTCGACGAAAATGAATATATGGGACGCAAATACCTGCAATTAAGAGCCAAAGACTTGAAATAATCGTCGGCAGTATGGGTCAAACAAAGGAGGCCTCGAATGGATCCCAGAGACGAAAAAGGTAAAATTTGGAAAAATGGCGATCTGATCGCGTGGAAAGATGCAACCGTGCACGTGATGTCCCACGTGGTACACTATGGTTCAAGTGTATTTGAAGGCATCCGTTGTTACAGCACTCCAAAAGGCCCGAGCATTTTTCGGCTCAGAGAGCACATTCGCAGGATGTTCGATTCGGCACGGATTTATCGGATGGCGGTACCATTCAGTCAGGATGAGGTTATGGCTGCCTGTCGGAAGGTTGTCAAAGAGAATGGTTTTGACTCAGCCTATGTACGTCCCATTGTATATCGTGGCTATCACAGCCTGGGCGTGGATCCGACAAAATGTCCCATCGATGTGATGGTGGCTGCTCTTAACTGGGGTCGTTATTTGGGCGAAAAAGCCATCAATGAAGGTGTCGATGTGTGTGTCTCCTCCTGGAATCGCATGGGGCCGAACACGATGCCTTCCTTGGCCAAGGCCGGCGCCAATTATATGAACTCCCAGTTGATCAAAATGGAAGCGATGCAGAATGGTTATCTGGAAGGTATTGGCCTGGATACATTTGGACATGTCAGCGAGGGGAGCGGTGAAAACATCTTTCTGATCCGTAACGATACCATATACACACCCCCTCTTGATGCCAGTATCCTGCCCGGTATCACCCGGGATTCCGTATTGACCCTGGCGAGTGAAATGGATATACCGGTTGTGGAAACACACATCCCCCGTGAAATGCTCTATATTGCGGATGAACTCTTTTTTACCGGTACTGCGGCGGAAGTGACGCCCATACGCTCGGTGGACCGGCAGCCCGTCGGAACGGGATCGCGAGGACCGATCACCGAAAAATTACAGAAACGCTATTTTGATTATATCAACGGTCAATGTGAAGATCTATATGGATGGCATGATTACGTCCAATGATGACGCTCTGAACGCGCAGGAACGACGATTCAAGATACGCCGCAAGGCACGGGAAATGGCTTTGCAGGGACTGTACGCCCTCGAACTGACCGAGGCCAATCCCTCGTCCGTTCAGGTCTATCTGAAATCGTATCACAAAGACTATGAAGCCGCGTTCGATTTTGCATTCCAGCTGATTGGCAAGACGTTTGCCAAACGGATTGAACTGGATGAACACATCAAACGTCACGCCAGCAATTGGGAGTTCGGGCGCATCGCGCTTATCGATAGACTTGTTCTTCGGCTTGCGGTGTGTGAATTTCTTGATTTTTGGGATATTCCTCCAAAGGTTACGATTGATGAGGCCATCGAGTTGTCCAAACAGTTCAGTACGGAGCAGAGCGGTGGATTTGTAAATGGTGTTCTGGACGCGATTCTTTGTGATCTGAAAAAGGAGAACCTGATTGTTAAAAGCGGACGTGGTCTTCAGGAAGATCGTGAGGCCCACTGCGACTGAACGGATATTATCCTTTTTCCATTCGTGTCCGCGACTCATTCGGCAGAGTGACCTGTGGACTGTTCTGCAGACAGGCCGATGGATGATGCGACGGTTTGCAGCTGATCCGGTCTGTCCGGTTGAAGGAGCCCAATATATCAATTGATGATCAAAACTGTTGATGATTCCGGCGACCGCTGTACTCTGGTTCAGCGGCGCTTTTTTTATCCACACGGCCAGAGATTCGGGATTCCTGTTGAATCCCAAATTCAACAAAGACGAGGTTTGTATCAATGAAAAAGCGTGTTGAAACACTATTTGCCAAACTCATGGGGGGAACCAGAAACGAGAGGTTTCTCAGGGACGTCCAGTCCACTGTTGAAGAGATCAATGCAATGACAGAGTCCTATCAACAGCTGACAGATGAAGAACTCCAAGCCAAAACTCAAGAGTTTAAATACCGGCTGAGAATGGGGGAAACTCTGGACGAGTTGCTTCCGGAGGCGTTTGCTGCCGTCAAGGATACCTGCCGACGTCTGATTGGTACCTCATGGACGGTTCGGGGGCAGGATAACGAATGGAACATGATTCCCTATGATGTCCAGTTGATTGGCGCGGTTGCCTTGCACCAGGGGAAAATAGCAGAGATGGCCACGGGTGAAGGAAAGACGCTGGTCGCCACCATGCCTCTCTATTTAAACGCCCTCGAAGGAAAGGGTGCCCATTTAATTACGGTGAATGATTATCTGGCTCAACGTGACTGCGAGTGGATGGGCAAAATCTATGAATTCCTTGGCTTAAAGACCGCTTATATCATCAACGATCAGTCCCCGGAAGAACGTCGGGCGGCTTATAATGCTGATATCACCTATGGGACCAATAATGAATTCGGATTTGATTATCTACGCGATAATATGGCAGTGGATGTCTGGTCCGTGGTTCAGCGACCGCTTCATTATGCCATCATCGATGAGGTGGACAGCGTCCTCATCGATGAAGCCAGAACACCGCTGATCATTTCCGGTTCTGTGGGCGCTCCCAGGAATGTATATAACGATCTGAAACCCGTGGTTGAAAACCTGTATAAACGTCAGAAAGAACTGGTGGACCAGTTGATTCGTGAGGGAAAGTCATTGCTGGACACGGATGAGGAACTGGCAGTCCTGATGCTTTTGCGCGCTCAGCGAGGAGACCCCAAGAATGATGCATTGCTCAAACTCCTGACGTCCGAGTTTCAAATCAAAAAGATGATCGAACGGCTCCAGGGACAACACGAAGTAAACAAGACCATGGGTGAGGTGGATTCCGAGCTCTATTATACCATCGATGAAAAGAGCAATGTGGTCGATATCACCGAAAAGGGTCGTATCTTTTTGTCCGGGGGGCGGGATCAGGACATTGTTTATAAAATTCAGTTGCTGGATCTCCTGGACAGTCGACTGGCTGAACTGGTAGAGAAAAAGAATACAGCCCGGTATTTTAATCAGGATTCCATTACCGGCATCTGTAACGGATTTGCTCCCGCGGGCAAGCTGTTCCTGTGCGGTACACGGCCGGACATTGGCGATGATGAACGACTGGCTCTTGATGAAGTCGATAAGCGATTTCGGTCGTTTCCCGATCGGGTGGATCAGCTGACTCAAGATCAAAAGATGGATAAGCAGTCTGCCTGGCGACACTTTTTCACCTTTTCCAAAAAAATGGATAAAACCGTCGTCGGATTGACCGATGAGGGTATGGCTGTGTTTGAAAAGGGAGACCAAACGGAGACACTGTCCGGGCTTGTTTCTCAGATCAAACGGGTGTTTGACATCTTCGATGAGCTTTCCCGGGAGGGGACTGAACCCGATTCCAGAACGGCACAGGACCGATACCGTTTTTATCTGTCCAGTTTCTTTGAACAATCCGATCAGAATGGCAGTCTGGTCGGATTGACGGAAGAAGGACGGGTGGCTCTGCTGGCGCTTCAGCGCGGCGGGGATATTCATGTTCTGCCCTTTGTTGCCAAAATGACGGATATTTTGAATGGAACGGGGACTGACAGTCAAACCGCTGCAGAGAGGCAGCATGACTATTTTGAATTTTCTGAAAATGGTTCCTTTATACGTCATGTTTCTGAAAAGGGACGAATTGCGCTTCTGGGAGGTAATCCTGATCTCTATGTGTTACCGGATCGATCCATTGTGGAGGAGCGGGATCGTCAGATCCAAACTCTGCTCGATGAGACTCTGAATCAATCCACATTTGATTATACCGAGCGCGTTCTGGCGATCGAACGAATCAGCAAAGATGTGCAAAACTGGGGACACTATACCCAGGCGATGCCGGAAGAGTTGCAAAAACCCCTCTTGTCAGAATACCTGACCACCGAACGGGTTTATCATGAAGATCGGGTCGGTCTTGCTCCGCCATTTCGGAACCTTCTCACCGGTTATGCACATGAGATTCGCTCGATGGTGGATCGGTTGGATGAAGTCCTGGGACAGAATGAAGAGCAACAAAACTGTTTCCGGGTCGAGGGTGGGAAGCGGATAAGAGGACTGAGCCGCGACACTCTGGATGACCTCTTGGGTATGTCTTATGAAACCGTAGAGAAGAACATTCGTTCTTTTGAAGCGTCACACCAAAAGCAGCGCGAACAGAATTCAACAGCCTATTTGATCGAGTTGGATAAGGCTCTGAAAACCGAATGGCCCGATGTCGACAGTGACAGTCTGTCGAGACGGTTTTTCAACCTTCGCCGCATCGATCAGGTAATCGCAACTCTATTTAAAAATCTCTACGAGACCGACCTCTCTGTATTTGATAAAAAGCGGCTGTTGCGGCGATATTTTGCTTTCCAGGGAGATGTGGATGGCTGGATCGATCCCGGTAGGATTTCGGGTCTGTCCAATGCCGGTTATCGGAATCTTTTGGGAGACACCACCGCACGCGAAAAAGCTGCCGAGCGACTGATCTCTCTGGTTGAACAGGGCGAAAGTGATTTTGAATCGATTTTTGTTCTCGATGCCTCGGGCATTCCCGTCGATGTGCAAAAGTCCATGCGACGGACCATGGTGGATGGACTGCCCTTTTTCGAATATGAGACAGAATTGCATCATTTTCGGGAAGAAATCAACAAATTGCGCAGCAAAAAGGTCCATTCAAAATCCGAACTGAATGGCCTGTTGCCACGCGAAATCGCTCATCTCAAAGGGCAACGGATTCTTTTGGAAGATCGCGAGTTTTCCGAGCTGTTGCAAAAGGCTCACGCGCCAAACTATATCCTTTCCAATGAAGAAATCGAACATTGGTTTCGGGTTCATTTTGTTAGAAAGCCGCGAAAGATTCTGGAAAACAGGCGGGACCGTCATTGGCGCGATTACAATGAAATAGAAGAACGTATACAGAATATATCACAGCTGCTGAAAGCGTATACCTTGTTCCACAAGGACGTGGATTATGTGGTAAAGTCTCTTGATGACCAACAGATGCGCGGGCGCAGACAGAGTGCCCGTGGCGGGAAAGCAGTCGTCATTGTGGATCAATTTACCGGTCGTCTCATGCCGGGACGACGGTTTAGTGAGGGATTGCACGAAGCTCTTGAAGCCAAAGAAGGTGTTCAGGTTCAGGCAGAGAGTCAGACTCTGGCCACAATTACCTTGCAGAATTTTTTCCGTATCTACAATAAACTGGCGGGTATGACCGGAACGGCTGAAACCGAAGCACAAGAGTTTTTCAGCACGTATGAGCTGGAAGTGGTGGTGATACCCACCAATCGTCCGGTGGTCCGCGACGATAAAAATGACGTGATCTATCGCACCAAACAGGAAAAGTATGACGCGATCGTCGATAAAGCTCTCGAAATGCACGAGAACGGACGTCCTGTTCTCATCGGTACGGTCTCGGTAGATGTGTCCCAACGCATCAGTGAACTGTTTACGCGTCGGGGAATACCCATCGCGAACTGGCTGAAAAAGGGTGATGTCAGCAAGGAACTGGAATCCGGACGTTTTCACACCGTTTTGAACGCAAAATTTCATGGTCAGGAAGCCGAGATTGTGAGAAAGGCGGGACTTGCGGGAGCGATTACTATCGCCACCAATATGGCCGGTCGTGGTACCGATATCAAATTGATGCCCCAAGTGGTAGAGGCGGGTGGCCTTCATATTATCGGATCGGAAAAACATGAATCGCGGCGAATCGACCGTCAGTTGCGTGGACGATCCGGCCGACAAGGTGACCCCGGATCTTCCCAGTTTTATCTGTCGTTGGAAGATGACCTGATGCGATTGTTCGGATCCGATCGAATTACCAATATCATGAGCCGTATGGGTGGTTATGAAGAGGGAGAGCGAATCGAACACCCCCTGATCACACGCTCCATCGAACGAGCTCAGAAAAAGGTTGAAGAGCGGAATTTTGAAATCCGTAAGAATCTTCTCGAGTATGACAATGTTCTCAACGAGCAGCGAAAAATCATCTACAAGCGACGTCAGAATCTGTTGGGCTTTTCCGAACCGGACGATTTTGTCGAGTCAAAGACCAAGCGGTTTTTCAATGAAGATGATGATCGGTCGGAATGGTCTGTCGACGCACTCTTGGAGAATCTGCGTCTCTTTTTTGACCGCACACCTGATTTTGGTCAGGAGGATTTTGATCGCAAAAAACACCCCGAGCTTAAAGACATGGTGCTGGAGTGGGTCAAAAAGCAACAGGAGGAAGACAGTCATCTGATGGAGGTACAGATCCGTCATCGTCTTCTCGGCTATACCTCTATTGATGACCTGATTGCGGAATTGGTTCGTCTCAAAATCCGGCTTCACAACGCCGGCACGGATGATACCTCACGCTGGAATCGGGACGGTTTGATTTATGAACTGGAACGGATTTTTGGCCAGGCACCGGAACTGTTACAATCCAGTGCAGAGTTGGGGACTGCCATTGAGGTGGAGACGCAACTGATATCATGGGCCAACGATCGATACCATCGGACAACCCGGGAACGAATGCCGGATTTTGACCGTCTGTTATTGACCTCGCTGAGTCTGAGCGAGTTTACGCAGATCGCTATTGTCGCGTTGATGAACTGGCATCTGTCAGCCGCCATGACGCCTCTGTCATGGAATACCGATCGGTTTATGCAGGCGCTGGAATTGATATTCGATCAAAAACCAGATATTTCAGCCGCAGATCTGCGGGAGATGCGACGGGAACGACTGGAGGATAATTTGTTCGGTTGGTTGCAAGAACTCGAACAATCGATCAAGGATGATCATACACTGCGGCACCGTGTGTTTGGGCATATTCCCGTGTTCTATTATATCAACGCTCTGGTACACTATAGCTTCCGTACATTTTCTTCTCTGGAGGATCCGGAACTCGATTCATTGACCTCTGCTCAAAAGAGTTTTCTGGAAGGCGCTTTGGCACCCGTCTTTGATGAGTTTCCTGACGTCAACGGGGCTCAGGATTTGGGACAGGTGGTTTTAAAACGGGCGCGCGATGCCTACCGGACGATCTTGCTTGAACACAGGGAGGCAGAAACTCATGTGATGTTATTTGGCGCTGCAGTAGAGGAAATGATCCAGGCTACAATGATGGCCAATTTACGCGATATTGTGGCTTCAGATCCCGCGAATGCGCCCCGGAAACTGGCATTCCGGTGTGAGCAGATGTTTCTGGCACGTCCGGAGACCGGCCTGGATAACAATATCAGTGAACATGATCTGGAGCTGTACAGAGAAAAACTGTTGGCCTGGACACTTGCACATCACGAAGAACAGTCCTATCGGGATCAGAGAATCCAACAGGAGCGGCTAAGTGGAGAAATTGTAAGGGATTCCGTTTACAGCATGATCGATGAAACCGTCTATCAGATGATTGCTCAGATTTTGGGATCTGAAGACCTACTCGATGCGAATATGCTCATGCGATTGCAGACCGAATCGCGTTTGGTGTTCCGGCATTCTCCTCAGCTGGACTTGGATGATCAGCAGGCCTCTTCGCCATCTGTGTTGCTGAAAATGCTGAGAGACTGGGCTCAGGGTATCTATCGCAAGCGGGTGGAAGAGATCGGGCCCGATCTGTCCACTCGATATGAGCGCTTTTATGTACTGGAAAAGATTGACGAGAATTGGCGTCAGCATCTCAATGGGGTAGATGAATTGCGAGAGGGTATCGGATTGCGTGGGTATGGACAGAAGGATCCTCTGCTGGAATACAAATCCGAGGCCTACAAACTGTTTATACAGACCGTCGAGCGTCTGAACCGGGATGTGGTCAGCACGTTGTTTCGCGTCTTTGATGTGGGTGCTGTGGTGGAGGAAGATGAGATGCAACATGAGAGACCGAGTCAGTACAAGACCACGCACCACCAGGTGCAAACATTGGGTCAGGATGGTGCTCCATCAGAGCCCCGGAAAGCAAAGGCCAAAGCCAAAGGCCCTGCGGCGCCCAGTGCACCCAAAACAGTGGTCAAACAAAAACGGGTTGGGCGCAATGATCCCTGTCCCTGTGGCAGTGGAAAAAAATACAAGCAATGCTGTGGCCGAATGACTTGATATGAATGGGCCGCCCTTGCGGCCCATTTTTATTAATAACAATCTCTTAACCGATCCCGTACTGACATTCCCCAAAATGTCTTGATTTTGAGTGAGGATTTCTTATATTGCCAGTACAACCAGGGAATTTTGGCCGTGTCCGATCCCTGGTCGTTTGAGGCGGAACAGTATACGGTTCGCGACCGATATTGAATGGAGTCACTTGATGAATAGACGCATCCTCAAAGCCCTGGCTTATTTGTTTCGAGAGTTGAGTTATAATCAATTGGAGGAACTGGACCTCCAAATGGTAACCGATCTGCTCATGGAACAGGGGTTTTCCGATGAAGAGATATCCATTGCGCTCATGTGGATTGGGGATCAAAATGAGTGGGATAATACCTATGACCCTCTGGAATTTCAGGGCCTTCCGCGACCCGTCTGGCGTCAATTGAATGATGTGGAACAGGATGTTTTGTCACCCAAAGCGTTTGGCTATCTCGTTCATCTTCGGGAAAGCAATGTGTTGGGTGATGCCGAGATGGAGATGGTTATCGATCACGCCATTCGACTGGACATTCCCCAGATGAGTGTTGAGGATATGCAGGATCTCATTGCCGTCGTCATGTTAGATGTCGAATCCAATGCATCTCACGGTTTTTTTCAATTCACCCCGAATCGCTTGCCGCATTAATGCCAAAATCGACTCGTGTATCCTCGGATCGCTACCTTGTCGTGGTCGAGTCCGAGTCAAAAAAAAACGCTCTTTTGCCCTTCCTTTCTCCGGACTATGATATTCTGGTCATCGGCTCACCTGTAAAGTCCGTTGTTTTCAATCCTGATACTGATACGCCGGATCAATTTGAACTGGACGGAGGAGAGGTGTCGCCGGGGGAAGAACAGGCCCTTCAAACCCTTCAGGAGAAACTGAAAGCGGTACGGGGGGTGTTTTTGGCTACGAGCCCCGACGAAGCCGGCGAATTGTCCGCCCTGCAGATAATAGAATGGTTGCAAAGTCGGCGAAAGGTGGACAGACGGTGGATTTTGAATGAACTCACTCTGGATGGTATCAATCAGAGTCTGGAATTTCCGTTCAAAATTGACAAGCACCGTGCTCATACCCATCAGGTTCGTCTGCTTATCGATTCCATCGTATCCCATCGTTTTCGTACCGTCCTCAAAAGCACTGCGGGTGTGGAGATACCCCTTTCTTTGTTACAGAGTCTTGCCCTGAAACGCATTTGTGACCGGGAATATCGAAGGTCGGTGAACTCAAAGTCTCCCGGCTGGGATCTTGAGGTGGAGTTGCGACGACCGGGTGAACGTTCTTTTGCCACCATGTTGATGGCCATCGATGGCCAGGATGTGTGTATAACGGAACAATCGGTTCTGGAGGCGGTACTGATCGATATCAAAGATCAAGAGTTTACCGTTGATCGTGTAACATCGCGCAAGGAAAAACTCGTTGCACCGCTTCCCTTTAATACCCGGACCCTTTTGGCCGATGCTGCCCGTCATTTGGACTTTACACCGGCCTATATACTGGAATTGGCGTTTGATCTGTACCATGGTTTTGAGCTTGGGCGGAAAGGCCGGCAGGGTTTGATTACCTATCCGCTCTCTGAATCCTTTTCTGTCCATGAAGCGGCTCGGATTGAGGCACGCAGTCTGATCATGACGCATTACGGTGGAGATTATTTGGCCCGCAATCCGAGAGTGTCTACTGTACAATATGGTGAGATGGAAGCCATTCGTCCGGTACAGCCGGGGCGAATGCCCTCGACACTGAAACGATATATGGAAGCAGATACTTATCGACTCTATCGACTGATATGGGAACGTTTTATTGCAGCGGAAATGAAAGACGCGCAGTGTGTCCAGGAAACGGTTTGTATCAGCGCAGGACCCCGGCGAAGATATGTCCTGAAAACGGTTTTTGATGACATGACATTCCGCGGTTTTATGGTGGCCTATGATAGTCATTTGACATTCCGTAGACATCGGGTCAATCTTGGTCAACACAATCGTTTGTTATGTATCGGATTGAATCCGGTTGCCCGTAAACCGGAGGCAACACCCCGGTATACCCGGGCAACCCTTTTGGACGCACTCTGCTCGCCACCGATCGGTTTGCTCAGTGAGTGTGGACATGTTATTGAAACCCTGATGGGAAATGGATTGATCTCATGGGAAGCGGGTGAACTGGTGCCCACACCCAGCGGTGTCGCCATTATCGATATTCTGGTTTCGCGGTTTCCCTATGCGTTCGATGTCACGTTTTGGGAACAAATCGAGAAAAAGATCGGTCTTGTATATAAAAGCGATCGTCCTGTCCGTTCCGTACTGCGGGCTGTCGTACAGACACTCTCCGGCAACGGAAGCGCCGGTTCCGGCGGAGAATCATCTGCAAAGCCTGCCATATCCTCTGACTCTGCATCTGATGCCAGCGGGAATGGCGTGATATGTCCCAAATGTGGACGAATAATGGTTTTAAAAGACGGTCGCTACGGTCGCTTTTGGGCGTGTTCCGGTTTCCCCGGATGCAGAGCCACTCGACCTGTGGGGATCGGTGTTCCCTGTCCTGTAGACGGATGCGACGGGGATGTGATAGAGAAGCAGAGTAAAAAAGGCCGGACGTTTTATGGGTGTAGTCGGTATCCCCGGTGTACCTTTATCAGCTGGAAAAAGCCAGTGGATATTGCCTGCCCCAAATGTTCTTCTCCCTATCTTACTGTGGCGCATCGGTTGAATGGTCGTGCTGTGTACGAGTGTCCATCCTGCAAGGCCGAGTTTGATGCGGTATCGGTAACCAAACCAAAGGACGTAATGTGAGTTCCGGGCGGATAATAAAACAGCCGACGATTGATTTTTATGTTTGGATGGAAACATTTCTTCACTATCTTGAGGTTGAACGGAATGCATCTGAACATACACTCGCGGCCTATCGCGGTGATCTGGAACAGTTTGCGTTTCATCTTTCTCGCCCTAGAGAGAACGGTGTCCCGACGATCGAGCGCCTGGATCGAGCGTCTATTCGCAGGTATTTATCGGGTCTGGTCAAACAGGGATACAAAACAAAGAGTGTACGGCGGAAATTGACCTGTATCCGGGTCTTTGGCCGGTTTCTGGTCCGAGAGGGTGCTTTGGAGACGAATCCGGCAACATTAATCGCGTCACCAAAATTGGAAACCAGGCTGCCACATGTTTTGACGCGGAATGAGATTAAAAATGTTTTAGAGCTGCCGGATCGTGACTCGGACGCCGGAAAACGCGATCTGGCCATTCTGGAACTGTTCTATGCGACAGGCGTAAGAATCAGTGAGCTGGTTCATCTGAGGATTCGGGATGTGGATTTGAATGGTCAGACCATACGGGTTTTGGGAAAAGGGCGGAAGGAACGGCTCTTGCCGATGGGCAACCGACTGTTATCTACTCTCCATGAGTATCATATGCTTCGCAATGAACGACTTGCACCGGGCCTGACCGCACCCGATTCTCCCTTTTTCGTGGACGATCGAGGTCAGCCCTATTCCAGACAACGGGTCAGTTGGATTGTTGTTAAATACTTGAGACAGATTACCAGTATTGATAATGCACATGCTCATGCTCTCCGACATACCTTTGCCACCCACTTGTTGGATCAGGGAGCGGATCTCATGTCGGTCAAAGAGCTGCTGGGACACGCACGGTTATCCACCACCCAGATATATACACATGTGTCGACAGAGCGATTAAAAGCGGTTTACAAGCAGACTCATCCCAGGGCTGATTTAACGGATGGATTAAATGATGACGAATCATCGTTACCTAGATAAAGGAGGTGAGGATATCGGAATAGTGTTCGTATGACAATGGGCCGTTACACCATACCAGATTAAAGGAGGCTCCTATGAGAATTACATTCACTGCGAGGCATTTTAAGACATCGGATCGGCTGAAAGAATTTTCTGAAGAGAAGGTGAAAAAGCTCAAGAAATACTATGATGGTATTCTCGATGTCGAGATCATCTTGGATTATATCAAACAGGAGCAGGTAGCGGAAATTATCGCCAAAGTTTACGGTACGCGATTAGCGGTTGTCGAGCGAAGCGAGGACCTCTATAAATCCATCGACCTGGCAGTCGACAAGCTTGAACGAAAGCTTAAACGTTATAAAGGAAAACGTGCCCATTTTGACAAAGAACGAATTTCCGAAAATGTCAATTGACAGCGTGAAATTGTTCTGATAAACAATTCGATTCCACGAAATTGTGTTCTATGTATATCATTCAGTGGTATCCGGTTAACGGACACCAGTGTATATAATTCTTGAATGGTTCTGGCAGCTTAACATTGCCGATCTGTCTTAAGGATCCATTGAAAGTGTCGATTCAGACGGATTCCGGATCGGTATCTATTGGAGGCCGGGTGAATGATCGCCACCCGGCCTCATTTTGCTCAGAATCGGGGTGATTGTAAACGTGTTTTGAAGCTTTATCGATCCAACCCGTCATAAAGTGAAAGTGGACCAATGGAAAACTACAAGCGTACTCCCTATATTACTGTGGAGACATTTTACAGGGACAACTATCAGCGGGCGTCGCTAAAGGTCCTCAACAATGAAAGCAGTTTTGACCGAAAGATCCGGGAAAAGGAGGTGCACCGTCCCGGTCTGGCCCTCAGCGGTTTTGTGGAAGTGTTTACCTATTGGCGGCTTCAGGTCATGGGTAACACGGAAATAGGATATCTGAATACCATTCAGGGCAAAGCCCGGATCAAGGCGATTTCATCCGTTCTCGGCTTTGATCTGCCCTGCATTGTCATCACCAACAACAATATTCCCCCTGAAGAGTTTATTTCCATTGCCACCCAAAATGGCATCACGATTTTTCAAACGCCGATGAGTACCACCACGGCAGTTTATCATATCAGCGAATATCTAGATTCCATATTTGCCCCCGTAAAAGTCATGCATGGTTCACTTGTTGATGTCTATGGTGTCGGCTTGTTGATCACAGGGGCGAGTGCCATAGGGAAAAGTGAATTGGCACTGGATTTGATTGAGCGGGGCCATCAGTTGGTTGCCGATGATGTGGTTCATATCACCAAAGTGGGAACGAATATTTTGCAGGGTGCTCCGAATAATGTACTCAAACACCATATGGAAATCCGGGGGGTTGGAATTATCGATATACAAAGAATGTTTGGAATTCGGGCTATCCGGGGGGATAAAAAGATCGGCGTGGTGGTACAACTTGAGCAATGGAATGATGAACGGGAATACGAACGTATCGGTGTTGAGGATCTTTCCTTTGAACTTCTTGGTGTCAAAGTGCCACTGGTGATGCTCCCCATCCTCCCCGGTAAGAATCTGACCGTCATCACGGAAGCTGTGGCGTTGAACCAAAAGCTCAAACAGCACGGTATTCATTCCGCCCGGGAATTCAATGATCAACTCATTTCAAAGATGAGTCGCTGATTTTATCTCTGCTGATGATCCACCCCGCGGTTGACCCTTTGGATGGACGTTTATTTTTTAGGGGTGTACGAGACCGTATACGAAGAAAGGTATTGGAGAGGAAATTATGAAACATGCGATTCTGTTGACCCATGGACCGATAGGAGACGCGATGATTGAAGCGGTTGATGGCATCATGGGTGTGAACGATGGACTTTTTGCATTGTCGGTCACCAATATGTCGGTGTCAGAAATCACGCAGCGGGTCTTGTCCATCGTGAACGGTCCTGATGAAAAGCAGGATGGTGTTGTCATTATGGCCAGTTTAAAAGGGGGGAGTTGTTGGAATGTGGCGGTGTCGGTGTGTAACGAACAGCCAAATGTTCGGGTGGTGTCGGGGTTGAACTTGCCCATGGTCCTTACGTTTATGACCAAACGCGATACAGAGACTCTTGATGAACTGGTTGTGACACTTGTGGACAGTGGTGTTCGAGGTATTGAATTTTTCAATAGAGTATGACAGTATTCGAGGGAACGATATTGAGGTAACTGTAGCTGATAACCGATCAAAATGAGGATGTGCTCATGCCGCTTATACAAGTGAGAATTGATGATCGATTGATACATGGGCAGGTTGTGGTGGGGTGGCGCAATGTCCTGAAACCGGAAAGAATTATTTTATGCAGTGATGAGGTCGCCAATTCGGAGTGGCAGCGAACCATTTACATGTCAGCTGTGACCAACGATATAACTGCTTCTGTGCTGACGCTCGAAGAAACGGTTAAGGCATTTAATGATCACATTTATGATGATGAGCGTTTGTTGCTTTTGGTTGACAATCCCAAAACGGTTGTAGAGTTGGTAAAGGCTGGAGTGGAGATTCGGGAAGTCAATGTGGGAGGGATGCATTTCCGGCCGGGCAAAAACCAGATTGCACCATTTATTTTTGTTGACGAAGAGGATGTTCAATATCTCAAGATTCTTCATGACAAGAATATCGAACTGGATGGACGGGATGTACCGACCCGCCCATCGGTGGATATTCCCAAGGTGCTGAAATTTGATGAGTTATAGTGTTCCCTGAATAGTTAGATCTGTCCATGCCGGTACAGTATGGTATCGCGGCATTCAGTCCAGTTTATGGAAACATCAAGCCAGAGTGTTTGTCGTCAACCAAAGGGCCTGTATGGTGCCATTCATGTTGTCAATCGTGACAGGCCATACCCCATCAGAGTCGTGACGGTGCAGCCGATAAAAACATACCAGGGCCATGCCACAATCGGTGTCTGGACGAAAATAAACAGCAGAAGCATAAAGCCGATCCAGCCGAGGGTGGCTATTTTGTGTTTCCGGGTTTTTACGGCTGTATACACCCAGATTCCCGCCAGGGTGTTGAGGATGAATAGAATGGCCAGGACACCTCCATGCTGGCCGACAATCCAGGTCATAAAAAAGATTGCACTCCACATGGAGACGATGGCATCATCTTCTCCGGCCCGTTTGTTAAAAATCCCCATAAAAAATGTGCCCAGCAGCCCTCCGTAGGTAAAGGAGGCAATGGCCAGCCCCAGTTCCACTACCGGGTTGTCCTTGTCTTTAAAAATCATGGCACCGGCGATAAAGATAATTCCCCAGGCAAACGTAAACAATCTGGATATCAGAAGATCTTTTTTTTCTGAATTTTCTTTTCCCCATCGGGGTTTATAGAGGTCGAGCATGGTCGCTGAGGCAAGGGAGTTCAGGGATCCGCTCAAAGTCGACATGGCTGCGGCAAAGACACCGGCGATGATAATTCCGGAAACACCCATGGGCAGCCCTTCAACGATAAAACGGGGGAGGATTTCATCCGACCGGATGGGAGCACCATTATAATAAGCATAGAGCATGACACCCAGTATCAAAAACAATGCGAATTGAAACATGACCATGATGCCGCTGGCGATAAGGGCTTTCTGACTCTCTTTGAGAGATTTGCAGGTTAACAGGCGCTGTACGATCAATTGATCGGAACCATGCGAGGCCATGGACAGGAACGCTCCGCCGATCAATCCCGAGAATAGAGTATAGTTGATCCTGAAAAATTCGGACAGCGGTTTATCCAGTCCGAGGTAGAACAGATCAAATTTGTTTTCAGGCGCGGCAGCGGTTACGACTGTCTGCCATCCATTGGGTAATTGATCGATGAGGACCACAACGGCAAGGACTGCACCGCCGATATAGACTCCCATTTGAATGACATCCATCCAGACTACCGCCTTGATTCCGCCGATAAATGTGTATATGATGGTAAAGACTGCAATGATAACGATACTGGTTGAATAATTGAGACCGGTGATGATAGAGAGGGGGATCGCGGTGGCAAACAGTCTGACCCCATCGGCCAGCAGACGGGTGATCTGAAAGATCACCGAGGAAAAACTCTGTAATCTATGACCAAAGCGATTCCCCAACAATTCATAGGCGGTGTACATATCTCCCCGGTAATAGGCGGGCAACAAGGTGATGCTGATAATGATTCGCCCCAGCAGATATCCGAGAGTGATTTGCAAAAAATTCAGGTTGGTGAGATAAGCCAGGCCGGGGATACTGATGAACGTCAGTGTACTGGTTTCGGTCGCCACCACAGAAAACGCCACAGCCGTCCAGGGGAGGTTTCGTCCGCCGAGAAAATAGTCTTTTGTTCCGGTCTGTTTTTTGCCGATCCAGACACCAAAGCCTGTCACCCCGATGAGGTATACAAATAGAATTGTGAAATCGATCCACGAAAAGGTCATTGCAGTCCCCTGTTGGCATCGGTGAGATCCTGTCGATGATATATGGATCTGAGTATACAGAAAATGAACACTAAAAACAAGATTTATGTCAGGACTCACTGGTGTCCGGTTACCGGACGCCAACCGATTTAACCGAATAATAAACAACAATGATTTCGCAATATTTGATTCAAGTCGATTCTGTTTTTCGACTAACATAATAGATTGATTTTAATGGAATTGTGGTGGTGTGTCCGGTCGAACGACCGGACACTAGTGGTCAGGACTGGAGAACAAAAGGGGATGACAGAGACCAAATGGATCTCAGGATGAAATAAAACCTGCCTAATGTACACAAGTCAATGTCCTGGATTCTGTTTTGACAGAATCCAACAAAAACTATCGTTATGATTAAGTTCTATTTAAAACAATCGGTAATTTCATCCCATTGGTGAAATCATCATATTGTATTTATTGGGGATTCGGTGCGAAGCACCGAATCCGGGAATGTGGGGCCGAAGATAAAAATCCTTGATAAACAAGAAGATGTTCGTTATCTTTTTAAGATATGCAGGAATGGCATACGGATCCGTTGGGAGTGTCGGGGCATTTTGCAATAAAGTTGCGGTTCCCGGATGTGATTGTTGTGGACTTTCGGTATGATGTCTTCATCCATTCAATCTTTGGGGGTGAATGCAATACAGGCTGCGATGTCGGTACAAGGTTGGCTTTTGTGATTTCGATATTTCATATGGCGGGGGAGAGGTGAACATGATCAATCCATATAAACGTGATGATGTCTTTGAATGTCATTACGAGACGCACGCGAAATTTCGCAACAAGGTTTCTGCCTATCATGTATTAAAAGCGAAAAAGTGTTATCCCCAGGGATGCCTGATGTTTCGGTGGTCTTGCCAGCGGTTGGATAAAGGCAAGCGTTGCGTGCGGAGGTTTAATTATGTGGGGCGGCTATGTGAAGGGTGTACACATTATATCGATGAAAAGATTCACTATCAGCCGAGGCTCTGTCTCTCGGACCTCGAATATCGACGGTTCAACGAACAGGTAAGAGAGTTTGATGATTGGCTGGCCGAGATTGAACAAAAACCCGTCGCGTTTCGCTGTCGTATAGACTCGATCAAACCCAAATTTACCAAAATGATCATGGGCAACCGGGGACAAGTTCGGTTGAATGGTTATCTCGGTGTTGCCCGTTCGGGTTTTTTTGGCTGGACAGAATTTGAGGATATTTTTTTTCTCTCCATCTCTCCGCGACAGCAAGAACGGTTCCGTTTGGCGCCCGGGGATGTGTTGGAAGGGCAGGGAACGGTGGTTTTGGATCATGGCCGTGTCTTGTTAAAAAAGATATGGGCTCTTGAACTGGAAGAACGGTCTGGAGAACGGACGTGGAGTAATAGTGATGCTCTTGTAGCGCGTGAGGTGGCCACGCGGTTTTCGACCCAGCCGGAAGAGTGCCTGCATTGCCCGCACGGTGCTCTGGTCGATGTCACGGAAAAGCATCATGGACAGACTGAAATGCATCGGGAATTATATTGTTTAGAGGGTATCGCAGAATCGGATCAGTGTTATCTGTTGCCTCGTGTCCGCATCGATGCCTGCCAGTCTGCCAAATAGCGATGGGAATACAGGTATTATTTGTGACTTTACCGTTGAAACACGCAGAGTCAGTTTTGGCAATCGATAGCGGATCCAATCGTAGAAATTTGAACCTCAACAAGCGGAAAGAGACTCATGGCAAAGGGAATTACCAAGCGAACTGAAGATTATTCACGATGGTATCTGGATGTGGTTGCCAACGCAGAGTTGGCGGAACACTCTTCGGTCAAAGGATGTATGGTTATCAAGCCCAATGGATATGCTATATGGGAGAACGTACAAAGCCAACTGGACAAAATGTTTAAAGAAACAGGTCATGTGAATGCCTATTTTCCTTTATTCATTCCCGAGAGTTATCTGAAAAAGGAAGCGGAACATGTGGAAGGCTTTGCTCCGGAAACCGCGGTTGTGACACATGGAGGGGGCAAGGAGCTGGAAGAACCACTTGTGGTTCGTCCAACGTCTGAGACCATTATCTGGTCAACCTATCAGAAATGGATTCAGTCCTATCGCGATCTTCCCATTTTAATCAATCAGTGGGCCAACGTGGTCCGGTGGGAGATGCGCACTCGCCTGTTTTTAAGAACCACAGAGTTTTTATGGCAGGAGGGGCACACGGCTCATGCCACTGCAGAGGAGGCACAGGCTGAAACATTGCAAATGCTGGAGGTGTATCGTCGGTTTGCGGAGGACTATATGGCCATTCCCGTGCATGTTGGAATCAAGACAGAACGGGAAAAATTCGCGGGTGCAGTCAGAACCTATTGTATCGAGGCCATGATGCAAGACCGGCGGGCACTGCAGGCGGGGACGTCCCACAATCTGGGACAGAATTTTGCCAAAGCGTTTGATGTCAAGTTTCAGGATGAGCAAGGGGAGTTGACGTATGTCTATGCCACCAGCTGGGGGGTATCCACCCGGCTCATCGGTGCGTTGATCATGACTCACAGCGATGACCGCGGTCTGGTCCTTCCACCGCGGATGGCTCCCAACAAGGTGGTGGTGGTGCCTATCTGGCGGACAGAGGAGGAAATGACTGCTCTGGAAACCCGTGTATCCACCTTGACAGAGAGCTGGAAAGGTCACCTGGACTTTTTTATCGATGACCGGGATCAATACCGGCCGGGATACAAGTTTAATGAATGGGAAAAGAAAGGGATACCGATCCGCATCGAAATGGGTCCGAGGGATTTGGAAAACAATGTCGCGGTCCTGGTGCGACGGGACACGGGTGAAAAGCTCAGCGTTTCACAGGATGGGCTCTTGAATACGATCCAGGAGACCCTGGAGACCATGCAACAGGATTTGTACCAACGGGCCAAAGAGTTGCGTGAACGCTTTACATTTATAGAAGATGATTTTGACCGGTTTAAAACTCATATCGAGGATCCGGGTGGATTTTTCTGGGTCCACTGGTGTGGATCGGAAGACTGTGAGACCGCCTTTCAGGATCAGTCCAGGGCAACGATACGCTTGATGCCCATGGAAGATGGTCCCCGGGAAGAGGGGCGCTGCATTGTATGTGGCAATCCATCCTCAGAGCGCGTGCTTGTCTCCAAGGCGTACTGATTCCTGCTCGTGGGAGTTGGGGTTCAGTTGCCAGAAGCCGAGACTCTACGATTTTCAATTGATACAAAGCATAGCCATTCAGCTGATTGACCTCGTTATGGAAAGGAGACCAGGTGCAGGAACGTATCCTATCGGTATTATCCGAAATCAATGATTTCGTCTGGGGCCCTCCCATGCTTCTCCTGTTGGTGGGGACCGGTGTTTTTCTTACCATACGATTGCGGGGTTTACAGTTCAGGGCGATATGGCACTCGCTTTATCTGGCCCTGATCAAGCGGAAAGAAGAAGGGAGTGAACCCGGCGATATCACCCATTTCCAGGCACTGATGACGGCATTGGCCGCAACCGTGGGTACGGGTAATATTGCCGGTGTGGCGACTGCCATTGCCGCTGGAGGACCGGGTGCGCTCTTTTGGATGTGGATTACCGGTTTTTTTGGTATGGCCACAAAATACAGCGAAGCCGTACTGGCCGTGCGCTATCGTGAAGTAGACCAAGATGGCATGATGCGCGGTGGCCCGATGTATTATCTGGCCAAAGGATTGGGTTGGCGATGGCTGGGTGCCTTGTTTGCTTTTTTTGCATCGTTATCGGCTTTTGGTATCGGAAATCTGGTGCAATCCAACTCTGTTGCCGAAGCTGTTCAAACCACCTTCCCTGTGGTTGAGCCTTGGATGGTCGGTCTGGTTTTGTCTGCCGCTACCGCCGCAGTCTTGCTCGGCGGTATCAAAAGCATCGGTAGGACTGCCGCCATTATCGTTCCGTTCATGATTGTACTCTATCTGAGCGGGGCTCTGGTCGTGGTGTTTCTGAATCTGGAACAGATTCCGCATGTATTCTATATGGTTTTTCATAGTGCCTTCAACCCCACCGCTGCTGCGGGTGGTTTCGCAGGCGCGCTGGTGCGTGAAGCGGTACGATGGGGTGTGGCCCGAGGTGTTTTTTCCAACGAGTCCGGTTTGGGGTCAGCACCGATTGCCGCTGCCGCAGCGCAGACAAAGAATCCGGTCAATCAGGCTCTGGTCAGTATGACCCAGACCTTTATTGATACCATTATCGTCTGTACCATCACCGGATTCGTGATCTTGAGTTCCGGAGAATGGAGCTCCGGGTTGAATGGAGCGGAGTTGACCACCACCGCCTTTAGCGTTTCACTCCCGGGACAATGGGGGGGGATTCTGGTCGCACTGGGCCTGATCTTTTTTGCCTATTCGACCATTTTGGGTTGGAGTTACTATGGAGAAAAGTCTGTTGAATATCTGTTTGGCCACAAGAGTATACGTCCGTATCGCTGGGCGTTTACCCTGATGGTTTTTGTCGGAGCCGTGATCACAAAGGTCGAGATTGTATGGTCTCTGGCCGATATTATGAATGGTCTGATGGCGATTCCCAATCTCATCGCTCTTTTGGCCTTGAGTGGTGTGGTGGTTCATGAAACACAAAAACATTATTATTCTCTCCGTCCGACGCGTCGACGTTAATGGAGGGAGATCGTAGTGGCAGTTGATAATCGTGTTATCAATGAGGGTTGCATTATGCCAAAACGACAACGTGATATGATCAATATTGAAATTCCCAGCAAGGCGATTCGAATTCGGCATTGTGTCTGTCCCAAGGGACACTCTTTGATGGATGCCGGCCATAAAATCAATGGTTATGATTCGGTTGTGGTCCTTGCCACCTGTGGCGAGCAGGAAGGTCTTATCTATCTCGATCCGGTTTATGGGAGCTTTAAAAATGTGATCGAGATCGATGTGCCGGATCAGGGTGTGGTCGAGTTTTTCTGTCCCGATTGCCAAACGTCTCTGGTTTCCAAACAGCACCGGTGTCCGGAATGTGATGCGCCCATGTTCGAAATCCATCTGAAACATGGGGGCATGGTGTCCGGATGCCTACGGAATGGTTGCCATTATCACAATCTCAAACTGGCGGACGGAGAGGCGTTTGTGGACAAACTTGCTCAGGAAGATGACCTGGATGTGTTTTTATGAGCGATGAATCGACGATAACAAACGCCCTTCAGAACTATCGGTCGGGATATGTGGCCGTGGTGGGCCGGCCCAATGTGGGCAAATCCACCCTCATCAACAGGATTCTGGAAGTCAAGCTCTCCATCACAACCTCCAGACCGCAGACAACCCGACATCGGATTATCGGAATTCATAGCGGTGAAACTTTTCAGATCATCTTTTGGGACACGCCTGGATTGTTACAACCCAGCTATCTTTTGCAGGAAAAGATGATGAAAGCAGCGACCGATGCCATTGGCGATGCCGATATTTTGTTGATGGTGGTGGAAGCATCTGACCGCCCGTTTAAACACGACCTGGAGGTGCTGAAACAGCTTCAGGAGACGACCAAACCGATTCTCGTGGTCATCAACAAAGTCGACCTGCTCGATCGTAAAAAGGTTCTTCCAATGATCGATGCCTATTCTCGTGAGGAACAGGTCAAAGAGATTGTGCCGATATCTGCTCTGACGGGAGAGAATGTGGACGATGTGGAGCGTGTTCTGGTTAAGCATTTGCCCCTCGGTCCTCCGTTTTTTCCGCCGGACCAGTTAACCGAATTTCCGGAGCGGTTTTTTGTTGCCGAAATAATCCGTGAAAAGATATTCCTGCACTATAGTGAAGAGATCCCTTACTCGACAGCTGTGGTGATCGATGAGTTTCGAGAGCGACCTGAACAAAAAGATTACATCAAAGCCCGAATCGTTGTGGAGCGTGAATCGCAAAAAGGGATTATCATTGGAAAAGGGGGGCGTGCCCTAAAAAAGATCGGAAAGATCGCTCGGGACGATATTGAATCGTTTCTTGAAAGGCCTGTCTATCTTGAATTATGGGTAGTGGTACGGGAAAAATGGCGCAAGAAAGAGGTCTTTATCAAAGAGTTTGGCTATGATCCCCGCCGTTTCTAAAGCACTGGTTTCGGGGGGGGGGGGACCCTTTGGAATGAGGTTTGCCTGTGGTTTTGCACCCCTTGACACTTTTTTTTGAATTGACATCGATCTTCCTCTCTCGACATCTCTTGGTTAAAAGAATGACAATTGGGTAACGATACAGTTTATGAATCCTTTACAGATATGTCTGTCGAATCCTTCCGGCGGCGAACCTCGAACTGAGGGATGGAGACGAGTTTCTCATCTTTTCTCAGTGGTGTTATCCATCACTACCGTCGTGCTATGGTCCTCATGTGCAGGGCTTAAAGCGCCTCCGAAACGACGTGTGGAGAGCCCGATTATTCGGGTTGGTATACTGGAACACCAGGA
>CAYPUH010000013.1:23137-30553 GCA_964413725.1 uncultured Cytophagia bacterium | reverse complement strand
TCATCGCCCAGGCTCGCACGTTCACTCTCTTTCAACACCTCATAGACGCGTCCGCCCAGTTCAGCAAACAGTTTCTCGATATTGCGTTTGATACCCACCATATCGAGTTTGAATTTGCCGATTTTTGAATATTCATCGGTTTTATCCACGACAAAATTGATACCATCTCGGATTCCATCTGTCAGGTCATCAAACAATGAAGCCATAACGACACTCCTTTTTTCAATGTAACATGGATTACACGGATTTTTATGCGCAAAGCTGATCCCGGCGCCGGTTATGATGGTAAATGCTCTACCACAGACAACAACAGGACCGGGCGGGATTATGCCCGCTATTCTAAAAAAATCCCTACACGATAAAGGGGGCCAGCAGATCGTTCTCCCCGCTTGTCCTTTCTGAAAGAGCCTCCTGCGAACGTATACGGTGCCAACCGGACTGAGGTTTCAGAACTCTCGACCGGTTAAAACGACTTTGAGCACTTGCTCCCGGTTTGGGGTCTCGATGCGAATGAAATAGACACCTGTCGCCAGTGAATTCCCAGAGTCATCCCGTCCATCCCAATAGGCATCGTTGGGCCCGGCCTTTAGGGGCTCATCGCGCAGCGTTCTCACCCGTTGTCCAAGAACATTATAGATGTGAACAAACGTTTTTCCACGGCTTTCAGCCTCTGTCAGTTGAAACTGAATCGTGGTTTGCACATCAAACGGATTGGGAAAAAGTCGGGCAAAACCAGAGGATCCGGTCGTATCCTGAGTGGCCGTTTCAGTCAAGGCCCGTTCGGCATTGGGAATCCCCCATCCCCAGTGAGGATTGGGGTGTGATATCGATTCATCCATAACGGTTGCGGTTTGGGTGAGTAACGATTTTACCTGGCGCGCGGTCAAGGTTGGGCGTTGTTCCAGCATCAGGGCGACAATCCCGGTGACATGCGGTGCGGACATGCTGGTACCGGCAGACAATCCATATCCTTCGGTGGGGGGCAGAAAGGCCTGAGGAAACTCGGATTGAGAGGAGTAAAAAATGCTGGAGGGCTTTGAATGATCTGAAAACCCGGAGCGAACGCTGGTAATCATCTGTCCGGGAGCGGTGACCTCGGGTTTGATTCGGCCGTCCCGGGTGGGTCCGGAACTGGAGAACGATGCCAGGGAATCCAGGGGTACAGAAGACCCGAAGCCGAGTTGTTTGCCACTGAGGGTTTCCCACTCATTTTTGCTGATCATGGCACCCACGGTGATGGCGTTTCTGGCTGTTCCAGGTATCGAAATCATTCCGGTCTCTTGCATGCCCTTGTCAAAGACAACGGTCATACTCGATCCCACCAGATACAGATCCACCACCCCTCTGTTACCACTTAATTCTATGATCCATTCTCCTGTAGAGGGCTGGTTTCCGTTTTCATCACTGATCTGGATATAAAATTCACGATCACCATTGAACGGATTGATGCCAACAGTACCATTCTCGATATAATAACCATTCCAGACATAAATCTGTCCCTCATTGGTATTCAGACGTCTGAAAACGCCGGTAGAGACGGGACCATACCGGTTTCCCTCAGGGGTCTGAATCGTCAACGAGACCTCTTCATTCCCGTCATACCATCCATCAATCTGGATGTTATTGTTACCCGATCCGGCGTTGGGTACATATTCATCCACTTGAAACGAAACCTGGGCCGGGGACCCATCCGAAAGGTTGACAGCTGAATGCATGGCGCTGTTGCCGTCATTTCCGGCAGCGGCAACGATCACCTTGCCGGGAGCGTCGCCGACGAGTCGATCGAGCTCACGCTCAACCGGTGCAAAGCCGTCATGTGATCCCATATGCCCCCCCAGACTCATATTCACCACATAGGGACGATTCAAAACCTGAGAGATGCTGTCGATAAATGCCAAAGCCAGGAGCTGGTCATCGCTATAAAACTGATCACCCTGAATTTGCCGACTCGCTTTGATGATAATCAGATCGGCATCCGGCGCGATCCCCTGATAGGTAAAGGGTGATGGGAGACCATTGCCCGCTGCAATACCAGCCACATGGCTGCCATGTCCGGATTGATCCCGGCTACCGATTTGCCCTCCTCCATTCCGAACGGCTTCGATATCCTCCCGGGTAAAGAGTGTACCACCATAAAAGGGACCGGGAATACTCAAATCCAAAAGATAGAGGATACGCGTTTCACCGGATGATAAAGAGGTAAAGGCATCGTGATCCCAGTCGATACCCGAATCGATCACACCGACCAGCACGCCGGCCCCGGTAGTTTTGGTTTTCTCGCGTGCCACAGGCACATTAACAACCGGCAAACTCGCATCGAGCAGCAAATCCAGTTGGGTGGGAGATTCGATATAGACCACCTCGGGATGATTGGAAAGATCTTTCAGACGATCGAGAGGGATCCGGACCACAGCGGTCTTTCCGAGAATGCCCACAATACGCGCTCCCACATCTCGCAGCATAGACGCATCATCATGAACAGTGACCAAAATGGTCAATGTCGTATCCACATCGGCTTGTATGGTCGCGGGGGATAATTTACCCCCGGACCTGTCTATCGGTGTCAGCCATCGTCCCAGCTGGGGATCCAAACGCTCCACCCCCCCCAACAACAGAGCTGGAAAGATAAGAGCGAGTCCGATGATAAGACGCGGGACCGGTATCGTTGGACGATTGAGACGCATTCGCATAGGCGGCATCCTGTTCGGGTTCGGTTCTTAAAGAATTGATTGATTAATCATACAACAATTTCAATCCATATCAAAAGAATTTTTTAATCACAGTGCGGAACACATGTATTCACAGATAGTTGTAGAGCAAAAGTAGGATAATGTTTGAATAACCAGTCATCCAGGTGAATCATTTCAACGATCGCGTGGTGATCCTGACAGGACAAAAGAAACGACTACGGTTGAACAGCCAAGAAGAGCCAATGCTCAGGTTCCATTCACCCGCTACGATGGCACGAGTCGTCGTTCCCCCTGTACGCATACATTTTTCAAACAAACCGAAACAATTGATACGTTGTTCTGCCGGTCCCTCAGTAGCTCCCTTTTTTCAGAACGCTCATATAGTCATAATTTTGAATTTCTCCAAGCACGTTGGAATGGATCAATTCATAGGTGCCGTGGCCATCCAGGTCGGCAAAGACGAATTGGCCACCATCCTGAATATTGTGGTAATTCCAGATGGTATAGGGGTGAACGTTGGATTCATTGGGATGTCGATCGATATCAGAGGGTACGCCATAGATGGCGTAGATACGTCCTCGGTCTGTGGTCCAGCCTTTGCGTCCCATGGTGCGAAAGTTTTGGTTGGCATATTCAATTCGTCTGAGATATTCCAGTCGATACTCATTATCGAATGTATCCGGAACCGGATCGCGGCCGGACCAAAAATTAAACAGAAAATGACGTTGCGCATCGAGTGTGTTTGTCTCTTCCCATACGGGTTTTTCTTCATCGCTGACAATATAATAAATATAATGGTACTCATTGGCGATCAGAATGGAATCCATTTGTGCAAATGGACTGGAAGCATATTGCTGTTGATCAGCGAACAGTTTTGTCTCCGCCACCACTTCACCGGGTTGGTAGATAAAAAACTTTTTCTGACGTGAGTCGATCACAGATTCTTCAGAATCGAGCAGTTGAACGTTCAGAAAATAGGTTCCGGAGGAGAGCCGACCGACATTGACCATGCCAAATTCGACACTGGGGTGAACCACCTGCGTTTTGTTAACCGTTTTGTCTTTTATGATATCAACAGGCTGACCCTCTGGAGTGGTAACACTATAATGGAGGGAATATCCGTTTTTCGTCTCTGCCCTGGGCAGGTGATAGGCTTCGGCATAAAAGAACAACATCGGCATCTCTTTGCTGAAAATCAGACTGGGATTGGGTTGGACGATCAGGGTATTCTTGTAAAACGGAGAGTCCACGGGTTTGCGAGCTCTCCTAATGGAATTGGATATCTGCAATGAACTCAAAGCAGGAACCGTTGGCTCCCGCGGTTCAAGGGGCAGTCGAAAAAAGGCACTGTCCGCATTGTCAGGCTGATTCACATCCTGAAGGACAAAGAGACACGAGAAAGAGCCCGGAGGAAGGACCAGTTTGACTTCATCCAGAACCGAGGTCGATGGGTTCAGTGTGGCGGTATCCGGAACCATGCTCTGATTCTTCCAGAGATAGTTGGTAAAGAGCGTGTCGTCCTGAAAGACTTCTATTTTACCCATGGTTTGAGCCTGATATCCAGACTCTGTTTCGGTATAGGTCAACTGAGTTTGCGGGAAGCTGTAATAGAGCTCAAAGAGATATTGCTCTTCATCGTAATGAAAGGTACTCCAATCCAGACTCATACGTATTTGTTTGGAACGGGCCCATGCTGAACCGGCGATCAACACGATCAATACGATTAAACCATAACGTTTCATATGCTGCTCTCCATAAAATAAAAAGGTTGGCCCCGCGGGGCCAACCTTTGTTTGCATCCGTCACCATCGGGTTTAGAAGCCGATAGTAAAACTAAACCACTGATTATCATCAAAGAACTCGGTGGTCTGATAGGCATAGTCCAGCATCAGAGACAGATTGGGGCCGAGGTCAAAGTTAAAACCGGCGCCAAAGCTGGGTCCGAACAAAAAGTCTTCATTGGAACTTTGAAAGCCATCAGCCACATCATCCAGACCTTCTCGATAGGCGAGTGAGTAGGCACCGCGCAGGAAGAACATATCGCGAAAATTGTACTCGCCACCCAGGACATACTGATCGAAGGTATAGGCATTGTTGACAAACGCCCCGTTAACAGTCAGCATGTTATCGGCTGCCACATTTAGGTCATAAGAGACACCGAGTTTCAGCTGAGAGGGCATATCGAAAGAGGCGCTGGGAACGGATACGGAACCGGGAGTAGAACCGGTTTCGGTACCGGGAAGCTGGACCCGATTTTCGAGATCAGATCCCTCAAACTCCATATCACCGCCAAAATTCAACAGAGCCACACCCAGTTTGAGACCGGTTTCCGCATTCACGTATTGCAGACCGAGATCGACAGCCATACCGCTGGCTGTGGTGCTGATGATCTTTTCGGAAACCATCTTAAAGCTGGCACCGAAATGAATCCGGTCGGTCATCTTACGGCTATAGGTGGCACCGAAAGTCAGATAGTTGGGTGAAAAGGTGGATCCGGTGCCATCGGGATTTTCCGTGGTGGTCTCTACGATCTCACCAAAGTTCAGTGTTTTCACATTCAGACCGACGGAACCAATACTTCCCAGGTTGGCCACAGCGGCAAAGTAAGAGACATCGATGTCTCCGATCCATTGCAGCTGAGAGAACATGGCCTGGGCGCGTGCATCCATTGCACAGACACCAGCTGGGTTCCAGTACATGGCATCGATTCCCTGGACATTAGCGATATTGGATCCGCCGAGTGCAGTCGAGCGAGCCCCCACAGGGATCAGCAATTCCATCGCACCCGCAGTGGCGATACGCTTACCTGTGGCAGCTTCCGCACTCACACTCGCGAACAAAACCACGCAGGCAAGAGCGAGTATGCTTACAGTTTTATATCTCATCGTCAATTCCTTTCAAATTAGGTTACAACCCTAACCGACTTCTGTGTACCAGATGTATCGATTAATAGTAGAGAAGACGTTCGGCACGGTTCACAACGGCGACCTTGAGGGTCGTGCTGCCCACGCCGTCGACCTCGATATTCATCAGATACATTCCGCTTGCCACAGGCACGTCCGAAGAGTTTCGGAGGTTCCATTCCGCATAAGGCTGCGATTGGGTACCCTGAGCGGCCCGGACTTGGTCATCGATCACCGTCACCAGGCTTCCAGCGAGATCGAAAATACGAATCGTCACGCCGTCACCGGGCAGATTGGTGATTCTCATGATACGTTCGGTCGGAGTCCGTTCGGCCGGGTTGTAGCCAAAATAGGGATTCGGCACCACATTGATATCTTCCAGGTTGACCTTTGCCACATCCGCACCTTCATTGGGCGCACTGGAGGTAAAGGCAAAGATATCTGCAGGCGTATTCGGCTTGGTTGTGATGATCTTGATCCATGTGCCAGCTGCAGGAGGACCGAGAAAAAATCCGTCGTCATCCAGCTGATCTTCCGTGGCATAGCCGTCCAAATCCACATACATACCGATCGTGAATCGGTTGATAGCGGGATAAGTGCCGCCCCACGGGCCGTAGCCGGGGTCGACGGTTCCATTGTCCGCGGCAATATAGTCATTTACCTTGGCCGGATCGTAGGCCGCATTGTCGTAGATATAGAGAGGCTCGAAAGCAGGCCCAAAGATACCATCAAAGGTCCGTTCCCACTTGCCGTTACCATCGAGATCATAAAAACAACAGGTCAGGCGGGTGCGGGTGCCATCCAGATCGGTGCGATGCACAGTAAAGGGGAAAAAGTCGGGATTGCCGGCAGCATCCTTTTGCACGACATCGGTAATATAATCCCACGCCAGAGTACTGTCATCAGCCGTAAACTTTATTTCGTAATCTTTGGGAGACATGGTTCCAAACCGGTCGATAGAAGCCGGATCGGTATCGGATGTTCCACTGACCACGATGGTGGGCCATCCCTGAGAGCGGCCGTAATTGTTCAGGCTGCCCAGGAGGTTGGTGTCATAGACTTCGCCGCTGGCATCCAGCTCAACGATACCGGAGATGCCCGGAGGAGGTCCCTGAACCTTGACCATGAGTCCGTCGACAACAGAATAATCATCATCGCCGGCCTGATTGGTTTCGTTCATGAGCTTGTACTCACCGGTGGTGGTGTCTTTGAGATGCCAGACCACGTCACCCTCTTCGGTTTCGGCAAACTCGACCTGGTAGTTGTGACCGGTCAATTCGAGAGGATCGACGATTTCGACCACCACACTGCCGTCACTGGGTCCGGCGGTGTGTTCGGTGGCGATGGTTTCACCCGCCTGGGCTGTCGGGACCACATCGAGATAGTTTCCCGGAACCACGGTGATGGCATTCTTTCCACTTTCCACCACCTTGGGGGAGACATCGGCATTCACCGCATAAGACGTCACGGCAAAATAGTACTTGCTGTAATTATAGATCGGAAGTCCGGTCGTCGCGTCGGATTCGACAACCAAGCGACGGGACAGACCCGAGTTGGATCCATAGGCCACAGGCATGTTCAACACCATGCCGGAATTGGCATCATAGGTGTTGTCGAAGACGATACCAAATTCACTGTTCTTATCAAATGTCGCGATACGTTTCCACGGACCGGCCTGGGATTCACCCTGATAGACGTTATAGCCTTCAAAGTTGTAGCCGCTGAATTCATATTCTTCGATATCGCGATACCGTTCCATGTCATCGCTCCAGACCAGCACCAGTTCATCATCCAGACCGGTGGCGGTGACTGTTGGAGACGGG
>CAYPUH010000013.1:0-23127 GCA_964413725.1 uncultured Cytophagia bacterium | reverse complement strand
GTTTGGGCAAATTAAAATCATTGTCAAACGCGTTCTGGGCAAAGGAATCAAAGAAACGCAGTGCCCGGACAGCGGCCAGGTTGTCGGTACCGGGAGCGATGATCTTGGCGCCAACCACTTCCTGGGTGTCACCGGCGGCCAGAGTAAACGGACCGGAGGACATCAGGAACCGACGGTCAGCAGGCGTGCTGTCGAGCCAGCCACTCTGAGTGACAGGATCACCATTAAAGACGAAACGAGAACCCACGCCTTCAGCATTGGTGTATTCACTGCCGTCACTGGCATAGCCCTTCATGAAATTAAAAGTCTGGAGAGCATCTTCCGGGTCGCCATAGGGATCGGGAGCGCCGTTCCAGTAATACACAAACGAGGTCATGGGCAAGGGGGTACCATCGACCACAGGACCCTTGAAAAAGTCGAATCCCAGAGCCGGCGGGGTGGTGCCATAGGTCGCATCCACCGGACCACCATTGTAGCAGTAGCCCATGCCCAGGGTGGTGTCACATCCGACGAGATCGTCACCCGCATCTCCGAGGTCGGGATCGTCCCACACCGCGACAAACACAGAGTCATAGTCGGTGGAGGATTTGTTGATAAAGGTCCATTTTACAAACATCACATTGCCCAGAGGATCCGAGGTATTGTATCCAAAGACCAAAGTCTGAACTTCGAGGCCCATGGGCTGGGTATTGAACAGATTGGCGTGCGTGGTGGCATCGGCATCGTTCATCACCCAGAACAGTGTCTGATCCCCGATCAGCTGGGGTTGTCTTTCACCGTTCTCGTCCATGACATAGGGTGCACCCTGATCATAGGGCCACACGTCCCAGTCACCGGAACCATCGCTGTTAATTTTATAGATACGATAGGCTTCATCGTCGGGGTTGGCCGGACTGCCATCCGCATTGATGGGGCCGGGAAGATACTCACTGGCATACTCGGCACAAGCGGTGCGCAGTTCGCCACTGGGAGCCTGACCGATCACCCACAAGCCGGACGCATAGTCGATGGTCTTGTTGGTGCCTTTGGGCCATTCCATTCCCGACCCACCGGTCACATCATTATCGACGATTTTACCGTTGTTGGTCATCCAGGCAGCAATGGTATTGGCATCATACTGCTCGTGATACCCTATTTCTGCCGTGGTGGCCAGTTTATCCCCGGCATTGCTTCCCTCTTTTGCCAGCGCCGGTGGACTGACGAAAAGGAACAAAACAAGTGCCGCGATCATTAACGCGCTCATGCACTTTGCAAATTTATTCATAATGTCGTCTCCTGTAAAATACAACGTGAACCATAGCATTTCGAGCTCTCATTCACCCTTGAGCACTGCCGGACCCGATCGGAACCGGATCCGGACAACAGGTGCCAAAAGTGAGGTGGAGGAAAGAGACCGTCTCATATCGAGAGATCGAATCTCGCCTCGAGTTTAGGTTACGGCGTGATGTTGAAGCGGAGACCCAGCCGAACCTGTCGTGGACTGTCCCAGTTCTCGGGACTGTTGATAAAGGCCTGATACAAGTCAGCTGCTCGCTCGCCACCATTGCTCTCGACCCATTTCTGTCCTTCATTGGTGTTCAACCAGCCATTGTCATCCGGCTGTCCGGTGGCCTCATAGATACCATTGGTATAGTTCCAGCGATCATTCTTGCGATTGAACGGCTGTTTGGAATCCAGGAGGTTCAACACCCACAGGTAAACGTTGAAATCAACGCCGGCAACATTGAGTTTCTTGTCCAGTCGGACATTGATGTTATGGGTCCAGTTGGTATAGGCCGAGTTGGTTCCAGCAATCGGATAGGCCGTAGAGTTGCGAGCCTGAAAAACGGTATCGGCAATACGTTTGGGCGTATAGGGAAAACCACTGCCGGCATTGGCCAGCACATTGAGTCCCACATTGCCCAGCGGACGCATGCCCATAAACTCGGGACCGTCTTCCGGATTGGTCCGGAAATCCACGTTCAGAGACAGGGTGTGCCGCTGATCGTAATCCAACGGCGAGACAAAGATGGGATAGTATTCATCCCCGATCCAGGCCACGTAAAAGTTGGAGGACGATGTGGAACCGGTTCCCTTGGCCCACTGCATGGTATAGCTCACGTTGGCGGCTACACGATTCGTTCGCCGCAATTTATATGTCAGAGATAGACCCTTAACCGTACCATAATCGCCGTTCTGATACTGAGCATAGGTACTGGGGGCGGCATTGACGCGGTTCTTCAACACCACGAGGTCTTTGATCTCTTTATAGTAAGCGGTCGCGCTCAGTGAGGAATTCAGACCCAGCTGCTGTCCGATACCAATCTCATAGGACGTGGTTTTGACCGGTCCGAGGTCGGGGTTACCAATATCCACATAGTTACCCTGCAACAGCTGCCCGGCATAATAATCCCAGCCGGTATACAGAAACTGCAGCTCGGGCTGCTGGGAGAATTTACCCCACTGGGCGTGAAAGACGGTGCGGTCTGTCACCGGAAAGGAGAGACCGATACGCGGGCTGATGGTCAGATGCGTTTCGGTGTCCACCAAAAACTCCGGATCCAGTGTACCGTTTTTGACCTCAACATCGTAGAAATCTGCCGGTTTCTTGTCATTGGCATCCATGTAATCGGCACGCAGACCCAGGTTCAGGACCAGGTCGGAGAGCTCGATTTTATCCTGGATATAGAACGCACCCAATACCGGGTGTTTGGCATCATTGGGACCCTCATCCAGCGTGTTGCCGGGATCCACTTCATTGTTCGGGAAGAATGCCGGATAGCCAAAATTCTCGGTATAGGCCGCACGATACGCATTGAGCGGATCCACGTTCGGATTGTTGCTGAACACACCCGCCAGTGAATAGGCACGTGTTACAGAATATCGGCGCATGGTGTTGTAGCGATATTCAAAGCCGGTCTTGAGCTCATGTGTGGTCCCGATCTGATGGGTAAAGTCGAACTTTAAACCCAACACATTGGATCGGTTCATCGCGTACTGATACATGGGGTGAGCCGGGTCAAAGACACCGGATCCCAATCGCAGGGCGATGGACGAAATCAGACCATCCTGGGGCAGAAACGGGGTAAACAGACCGTTATTGTTCCAGTCGGATTTATCCGAATAATCTGCCAGATTGCGACCAAAAATGGGATCTTTGAGCTCGCTACCATAGGCGGAATAGTAAGCGGTACCTTCGTAATAGGTTTTGGAACCCAGGGTGTGGGTCACCTTGCCATAGACAGAATAGTTGTAATTGTTGCGTTTATAAACGCGTTCCTGATTGGCCAGAGCATAACCGTGAATATAATCGGTCCAGTCTGTATACGTTCCATTACCACCGATTTTGATACGCACGGGGTTCAAGTCGAGCATAATGTTTCCGTTGAGCGTCCAGTCATCCATGCTGTTGTTCGGAAGCGGACCTTCTACATTCTTGATGGGAAGGATCCATTCCTCTCTCGGAATGCCCGCCTCTTCCAACTCGGACTGGCTCATGGTGATTTCATCATAGGTGAAATCGCCATCCAGCACGGGATGGGTACCACTGCTCGGCCGGCGATCTTTGCGGAAGGTTTTTTCACCCGAAAGGAAAAAAGACATCCGGTCACCCAAAAACGGAATGGGTCCGCTCAGAGTCGCATTGTAAACATTATAGCCATAAGAGTAGGTGCTGAGTAAATCATCCTCCTGGCTCAAAAATTCATCGGTAATGACTTCGGCGGAAAAATTGAATTTTTTCGCACCGGTCTTGGAAGACGCGATCACCACACCGGAATTGGCAAAACCATACTCGGCGGAGAAACCACCCGCCTGGTAGTTGACCTGTTCCAGTGAATTGATGGGGACATCGCCCACCTGTTGGCCGGTACGCAGATCGTTGCTGTAGACACCGTCTACGTAAAACGCAACCTCATTGTTACGACCACCACGCACATACATATCGCCACGGGCAGTGACCACACCGGTATTGGTGGCAACGGCTCCGGCATAACTGCGCAGAGGCATGTTCTCCATATCCTCAGAGGTCATGATATGGGTCTCATTGGTACTGTTCTTGTTGACCAGCGGACGCTCCGCAGAGATAATCACCTCTTCCATGGCAATAGCTTCAGACGGCAACTCGAAATTGATCGTGCTCGTCAAGTCGACGCTCACCATCACATCTTTCATCGTTACCGGCTGATAGCCGATGAATGCTGCACGAATATTGTAACGTCCCGGCGGGACATTCAGAATCACGAACTCACCATTTACGTTGGTGGCCGCACCCAAGCTCGTGCCCTCAATCACCACGTTGGCACCAGGCAGCGCTTCCTGGGTTTCGCTGTCGACTACTTTACCAGCAAGCTTTCCGTAGATGCTGGCAAAGAGCGAGCCGGGCAGCAAGGCTAACATCAACCCTACTACCAGCACGAGAAAAAGACGACTCTTCATAAAAGCTACCTCCATTATTCCTCACGTCGTGTGAATTAGGGGTTGATACCTGTTTGTATCAAAAAATAACGTCATTCACCTCCTCTCATACTGTTGTTAAGCAATATCACGGTCCGTTTTACCTTTTCATTTAAAAAATGGTGCGTTTCTTGTAACCTTTTAAAAACATTCACGTATACTAGACAAACAAAAAAGGCTCGATTCTTTTCATGGCGATCGCAATCCGCGCAAGACGGATTCCTCTTATACGATTTTCTGGTTGAAAATCGCCACAAAAAGAATCGAGCCGTGTATCTGAAGCTTCATTCCGATCCGGTATCCTATAATAAGGTTGAGTTCGTTTTCTCGGTTCGACGTTGTAGACCGAGGGTCGGATAGGATGACCTTGTGACATCCCAGACACATTCAGACTTTAATAAAAGTCCTTGTGCCTGCCCATGCGAATATCCTAAAAGGGTTTCCTGGATCGTTCATTCTCATTTTTGAGGGCTCGTAAAAGCAACACCAATGTAAATGCTTTTTGAGTCTTTGTCAAGTTTTTTTTGGTAAGGTCAGCAAAATCTAGTAACTATTTAACTTACAAACGACCTGTCAAAACCCTCGAATAAAAAAAAATCGAACCATCAATTTAACAATTTATCCTAAACAAGCAAACATAATTTCAGTTTATTATCTTACCTTATTAACTCGCCTTAATTGTTAAGGGGCTCGTTTTTTGAAATTTTTATTCTCCAATAGTGACATCAGACCCTTCCAGATTTCGTTCTTTCCCCACCCCCGAACCGCGGAAAACATCGTCACCCTATCGATATCATAGACCTCACTCTCTGACGCGATATGCCTCAGCGTCTGGATACGATCCGCCTGCGTGACCTTGTCCGCTTTTGTCGCTACAAGTAAGACGGGTATCTTGTAATGTGCCAACCATTGCAACAGCTGCCGATCCATATCCAAAAGCCCCCTCCGGGTATCGAGCAAAACCACCACCCCCCGAAGCGGTTCCGAAGATTCGAGATAGGACTCGATCAGATCCTGCCATGTTTGCTGCTCCTGCTTTGACGTACGGGCATATCCATATCCCGGCAAGTCGACAAAATAAAACTGATCGTTGATCAAAAAAAAATTTAAAAGCCGCGTCTTGCCCGGTGTGCCACTGGTGAGGGCCAGCTTTTTTCGGTTCAACAGGGTATTCATTAAAGTGGACTTGCCCACATTGGAGCGCCCCACAAAGGCGATTTCAGGCCGGCCATCCCGGGGAAGCTGTTCGAGACGGGCAACGCTTTTGATAAACTCGGCAGATACGATTTTCATTATCATACTCCACAACGTGCCGGCAAAGAGACTTGAGGGCCTTTGATCGAAAAACAGCTTCTGAATAAATGTTCGATTCAATGCCATGCACAATATCGGTAAAAGGAAGGAAAAACGCCAGCAGGAAATGCGCAGGATATAATAAAAGGATGTGCTTGGTGTCTTTTGCCAAAAATGGCAGAAAACGTTGATCAGGCCGCATCCTCTTTCAATTCACCGCTATCCGATTTATAGGTATAAATTGGCTTGCCACGACGACGAGCTGCCCTCTTTGTGATCCGGACAGACGAGACATCTTCCATGGAAGGTATTTCATACATCACATCGAGCATCACATCTTCCAAAGCGGATCGCAAACCACGTGCACCCGTCCCCCGCTTTCTGGCCATCTCGATGATCTGTTGCAGGGCAGAACGATCGAAGCTCAGTTCGACTCCATCCATCTTGAACAGATATTTGTATTGTTTGACAAGAGAATTGTCCGGCTCGGTCAGGATTTGCATCAAAGCTTTGTCATCCAGTGGGTTAAGGGCCGTTACAATCGGTAGGCGACCGATCAGCTCGGGGATCAATCCATAATGCAACAGATCCTCGGGTTCCACCTTTTGCAGAACAGTCTCCTTTCTGACGGTATTGTTCTCAACTTCCGCGCCAAAGCCCAGCGACTTTTTTCCAATTCGATTGGAAATGATATCTTCCAGCCCATCGAACGCCCCGCCACATATGAACAGGATATTCGCCGTATTGATGCTGATATATTCCATCTCCGGATGTTTGCGTCCTCCTTTGGGCGGGACAGACGCCACAGTACCCTCTAAAATCTTGAGCAGGGCCTGCTGAACACCTTCGCCGGAAACATCACGCGTAATGGAGGGATTGCCACTTTTGCGGGCAACCTTGTCCAATTCATCAATGTAAATGATTCCCCGTTCCGCTTTCTGCACATTGTAATCTGAAGCTTGCAGGAGGCGAACCAGAATATTCTCCACATCTTCACCCACATAACCGGCTTCGGTAAGGGTCGTGGCATCCGCAATGGTAAACGGGACTTGCAGAAATTTGGCCAATGTCTGCGCCAACAGGGTCTTACCCGTCCCTGTGGGACCGATAAACAATACATTGCTCTTTTCGAGTGTCACCGATCGATTCTCTTTGGAATCGGAAGGCATGTGATTGATCCGTTTATAGTGATTATAGACCGCCACAGAAAGAGCCCGTTTCGTCTTTTCCTGACCGATCACAAATCGGTTTAGTTCGTTGTTGATCTCCAGTGGTTTCGGGATATCCCCTTCCAGACTAAAGGTTTTTTTCTGCTTTTCACGACTGATCACTTTATTGGCAATGCTGACACATTCATTACAAATGCTGACATCGGGACCGGTAACGATGGTTTCCACCTGTTTGGAGTTTTTACCACAAAAAGAGCATATCGCGAGTCGGTTGTTACGTTTTCCCTGAGTCATAAATAATCATCCATTACGTTATTATACATACTTTTGCTAACCGGTTCCAGCCGGGAGATTCTCTCCACTGATCCTGTTCAAATCATCTACTTTTTCTTGGACCCTGATTTCTTGAGGGCATCTTTTCGGGTCATCACCTCATCGATAATGCCGTACTCTTGAGCCTCTTCTGCACTCATAAAAAAGTTACGATCCGTATCGCTGGCGATTTTATCCAGGTCCTGACCGGTATGATGAGCCAATATCTTGTTCAAACGCTCCCGGAGGCTCAGGATCTCTCGAGCGTGGATCTCGATATCGGTAGCCTGTCCCTGGGCTCCACCCCAGGGTTGATGAATCATGACCCGGGCGTGAGGTAACGCAAAACGTTTGCCTTCGGATCCGGCTGCCAGTAAAATCGCTCCCATACTGGACGCCTGCCCCATACAAATGGTAGCCACATCGGGTTTGATGTATTGCATGGTATCATAGATCGCTAGCCCCGAAGAGACCACACCGCCGGGTGAGTTGACATACAGATAGACATCTTTATCCGGGTCCTCGGCTTCCAGAAATAAAAGCTGTGCGATGGCCAGACTGGCTATGTTGTCGTCGATTGCGGTCCCGATAAAGACGATTCTCTCTTTTAACAAGCGGGAAAAAATATCATAGGCGCGCTCTCCCCTGCCCGTTTGCTCAACCACCATGGGAATCAATGCCATTGTTATACCTCTTTTATTTTGAATAAACAGTCGGCCCCCGTGAGGGATACCTCATCATGTTGTTTTCGTAACAGTAAAAATGGATTCAACACTGATTCCAGTCGATCTGAACCCATCGTCACAGGAATCGCTGATATCCGGTGCAGCTGCCCGAAGACGGAATCCGGGTGATACATAAACCCGTATAATCTCTCCTATGCAACGGTTATGACTCGGATTCTGTTCCCCTGTCCTGATCGGCTTCCCGCAACGGCTTTTTCACTTCAGTAATATCAGCATGATCTATCAGGGTATCATAGACTTTTTCTTCCAGCAGATTGTCTTTGATATCATTCAGACGTTTTTCATCCGCCTTCAGAGACTCGATCTGGTCGTCTGTCAGATGCCCTACTGCTTTTTCAGCCTCCAGGTGAGCCTCAACCTCTTCATCCGACACCTGTGGTTCCAGCTGCTTGATCAGCTGCTCCCGCAACAACATCCACTGGATTTGATGAGCGGCGAGATCCCGATACTCTTGCCGGATTCTCTCCTCATCCACTTCATTTTTCTGTTTTTTGCGGGCATCCTCCACCACCGCATCCAGATATTTTTGCAGCAGGGAGGCAGGCACCTGGACTCCGGTCCGTTTGATCAGCTCATCCTGAAGTGCTTTTTTAAATTCATAGTCAGTCCGGGACTTGGCTTCGCCCTGAATGTTTTCCCAAATACTCTGGGTCAAATCATCCAGTGTCTCAAATTCACCAAGATCTTTGGCAAATTCGTCATCCAGGTCCGGCACCCGCCGTTCTTTGATCTCATTGACCGTAACCAGATAGTGTTTATCCGGTTCGCTCGCAGTATCTTCAGTTTCCGACGCCGGGGTCGGCGTTTTCAGGGTAATTTTACGTTCCTCATCAGATTTAACACCCGTAAGTTGCGGTGTAAGATCCTCATCTTCCTCTTTCAACCATACAGGTTGATTTTCAAATTTTTTCCCGAGGATCGGTACCCCTTGATCATCGACTTCCTGCAAATCGGCGACCAGGATATGACCGGGCTCGGCCTCTCCCTCTACGGTATGAATCATTGCATTCTGATTCTGTAAATGTTTTAATGTATCCTGGACATCCTCGTCATCGACAGTATAGGTCACACGCTCTACCGGAAGATTCTTGTAATCCTCTATGGTTACATCAGGTTGAACATCAAATGTTATGGAAAACGTCAATCCGTCGGTTTCATCAAAGGTTACATTTTCAATGTTCGGCATGGAGAGAAGCTGAAACTCGTTCTCATCATTGATGGTCTCATAGGCCTTTGATATAATCGGCTGGAACGTATCCTGCTCGATCTGTTTGCCAAACATCTTGCGCACCAGCTGAGTGGGCACCTTACCCTTTCTGAACCCCTCCAGTTTGACACTTTGTTGAACGCGTTTAAAATTCTCGTCCAGTTTGGGTTTGACTTCCTGAGCGGGAATCGTGACATCGATTACCGTATGATAATTTTCCTGGTTTTGAACAGTGTACTCCAACACAAAACCTCACTATTTTGATCTTTCGGTTCAATATGAAAAAGGTAGAACTTTAATTTACAACGACAAAAATCTGACCCTCGATTCCGGATCATCGCTCTGCATAAAAAAATCGCCGGGCAACCTGCCCGCCGACGCCGCTGTGTTCATAGCACGTGCGAGAGGGGGGACTTGAACCCCCACGCCACAAGGACACTAGATCCTAAATCTAGCGCGTCTGCCAATTCCGCCACTCTCGCATTGTCACTGTAACCGTTTCGGTCTCGACATAAATTCAAACAAATAGAAATATAGAAAAACAAGGAACTAAAGTCAACCGGTTTTTCGCCGCTACAAGATCTCCACCCGGGAGGGTCTCCCGAGTGGACGGTTGGGCTCGTGTGATGCACACCTGTACTGGATCGCACACTCATCAAGGGGGAAATGGAATCGGAGGGCTATTGTCCTGTGGATTTAAAAACGGTGGGAAGGGTCCTAAACAATATCTTGATGTCAAGCAAAGGAGACCAGGAATCGATATATTCAAGATCGAGTCTCATCCACTCACGAAAGGCTATACGATTGCGTCCCCTGATCTGCCACAAACAGGTGATTCCCGGGCGCATGCTAAAGCGTCGTTTATCTCGCCGCTGATCAAATCCGGCGACATCACGCAATGGCAGCGGTCGTGGACCCACCAGACTCATGTCTCCTTTCAGGACATTGATCAGTTGCGGAAGCTCATCCAGCGAGGTGCGGCGTAGCCATTTGCCCACTACCGTAATGCGGGGATCATTCTCAATCTTAAACGTCGGGCCATCTGACTCGTTGAGAGAAAAAAGTTTGCTTTGAATCGCCTCCGCGCCGTCCACCATGGTTCGGAATTTATAGATTGTAAAATGCCGCCGATTATATCCCACTCGTTTTTGTTTGAACAACACCGGACCGGGTGACGTAACCTTGATCAGCACAGCCGTCAAGCCCCACACGGGCAATGAGAGGAACAGCATCAATGTCCCAAGAACGATATCCACCCACCTCTTTATCCAGAGATATCGCATCCTCGCATTGGGTGTGGCATTGATGGTCAGAATGGGCTCACCATCGATTTGGTAGGAAACCGGTTTTTCCGGCTTTAATGCAAACCAGTCGGATGAGATCCGACAGGTGACGCCGAGATCCTGACACAACCGAACCGTCTCGAGAATCTGGTTGTAACACGACTTGACTGGCAGGCTGATAAACACCTCATCAACCGCGTGGGATTCCAGATAATCCGGAAACTCGTCCAGCGAACAGAGATGCAAGTCAGAGGGCAAGACAGTCTCATCCGAAACGAACCGATTGTCGACAAAACCCAGGAGGCGATAACCCAGTTCCGGACGATCCAAAAGACGATATGCCAGCACCACCGACCGGGGCCCGCTGCCCACAAACACGACATACCTTAGATTGCGACCGCGATGACGCAAATAAAGTAAAAACTGACGGACCGCCGTCCGACCCAACAGGGTTCCCACAAGCGCCAACAGCCAATATGTCAGCACCAGCTCGCGGGTCGTAAACAGGGGTGTCAGCAAGAACGCCTGGGCGGTGTAGAACAACACCCCCAGAGAGACAGCGCTCACCATGTCAATCCACTCTCTGAACCGATTGTCCAGACGCCGTCTCTGGTAAAGATGAAATTTGTGGAAAATCAAAGCCCAGGCACACAGGGTCAGAATCAACCCCACCAGGCTCGGAATGTGGATTTGAAGTGAAAAGCCATCATTCCATTTCAACGGCACGTTTTGTGACTGGTGAATACTCACTGACGTCAACCAGGCTGCGAACGAAATCGACAAATCGAGCACCAGCGTGCCTCTGGCCAGAATCTTTTTTCTCAGGTCATTCATCCCTATCCACCGAATTGAAAAAGGTTCAAACACAGAAAGACTTGCAATCTGTATGCCAGGTAGAAAAATACAAGGGGCCGGTGTTCAGCTAGTTCCGCGAAAAACGTCTTTTGTTTTTAAATGACTTATTACTGTTTCAAGGAAAGGGCTGTACTGCGGGAGTCCAAACTGAAGAAAGGTGAGGTCCGTTCCGATGACAATGTCACCCGCTTGTGACAATCGTCGCACATTCAGGGTTTGTTAATTTGATCCAAACCGTATTTCCGCATCTTGTTGTAAAGTGTACCCCGGCTGATACCAAGTGTGCTCGCCGTCCGACTGATGTTGCCGCCCGTACCTTTGAGAACACGATCGATCAACAATTCTTCGACATCTTCAAGATGAAACGAACGCAACCGAAGCTGGAGCTCATCTCCGGGGGACTGGCTGAACGTCAGGTGGGACGCCTGGATTTCAGGTCCGTCTGTTACCAGAACCGCACGCTGTATGACGCTTTGCAGCTCGACCATATCACCCGGCCAATGGTAGTGATACAGCCGAGATAGCGCTTCATCCGATAGAGTGGTATCGGGCTTTCGGTACTGTTTCGCAAAACGCTGAACCAATGTCGGAGCCAGATATAGAATGTCATCACGGTGCTCGCTGAGGGGGGGGATTTCGAGAATACTCGCGTGCAGGCGACCAATCCATTCGGGGACATTATTCTTTTGGGTAATGAATTGCCTTGATGCGGAGAACAGCAATCGATACCCGACAGGCAGACTCGACCGTTTCCGAATGGCCAACTCACGAACCTTGAGATAGTCCATCAGCCGGTATTGGGATACAGCAGGTAAGGTACCCACCTCATCGATTAATAACGTCCCCCCCATCGGTTTTGTGCCCCTTGAAGCAGAGGTCAAAGAGTGTACATCCGTGGGCAGCAAGGTGTCCAGAGTATGAGGTGACTGACTATCATGGATGGTCAGAAAGGATTGAAAGCGGTACGGACTCAACAAATGAATGGTTCTGGCCAATTGTTCAACACCGATACCGGGAGCCCCCCCCAAAAAGATGGGCAGGTGATGACGCGCCAAATAGGCCAGTCGTTGCATGCGATTTCTCATGACAGACGAGGGGAAAGAATAGGCATACAGCGAGCGCTCACGATCCCACTGATTGTTTCGCGCCCGGTGTATTTGATCACCCAATCGCAGGGACGCGATGCGCGAAACAGCTGAAAAAAACTCATCTTCATCCACGGGATCGGTCAGATAGTCATAGGCTCCGCACTTGATGGCTCGCGTCGCCGCGGCAAGATCGGCTGCGGGGATGAGAGCCAGGATGGGTATATCCGGTACCTGGGAGGAGATCCATTCCACCAGGTCAAACCACGTTTCGTCATCACCCGTCAAATCAATGACCAGAGCATGATAGTGATGAGCGCGGTTTAGGCAAAATCGGACTTCAGCATCCGTATGAACAGGAATCAGTTTGTACCCTTGATGCGGAGCGAGATCCCCGAGGCCATTGGGGGACTGTGAGTTTTGCGAAATGTACAAAATACTTTTCATAGAGTCCTTCTGTGCAGACAGTATGAATTCTACTCAATCCAGAATAAGAGTTAGACCTTGCAATCTTTGTTCCGCTCTGAGTGGGTTAAAGAGATAAATCTGACGACGATCTACTCTGCTCCATACTGTATAATATGTACTTAGAAGGAGGATTTCAAGACGTCTCGGGATCGCATCAAAGAGGTTGTAGGGGATTACGAAAGCGGGTGTTTAACGACGAAACACTGTATCACCTGGATACAGTCGGGTCGGATTCCGGGGAAGAGGCATATTTATATTGAGCATGGAGATCGGGAACACCTCGCAAAACCCACAGGCCAATGACCATCACACCACAAAGTACAGCAATAGCGGTTTTGTACTGAACATCGGTTCCCCAGGGGCGTGTGACCCAGCTTGTGAGGCTCCACAGGAGTGGACCGGTGATCGCGGCAACCTTGCCGGAGAGTGCATACAAGCCAAAAAATTCGCCCAGCATCTCTCTGGGAACGAGTGTTACCAGCAGGGGACGGGCAGCCGTCCAGGTCGATCCCAACAAAGCGCCCAGGACCGCACCCAGCCCCCAAAATACCGGTTCGCTGTGATTGAGGATCATGGCGACAAGACCTATGACCCACAACAAAACCACACTCATCAGCGTCCTGTGAGGGCCATAGTGATCGGTCAGGATACCACACAATGCGGATCCAAGAACAGCAGACGGAATGATAACCACAAAAAAGGTATTTGCCTCACCACGGCTGAATCCCATCACTTCCTGTGTATACACGCCCATAAAAATGATGACGGTTTGAATGGCATCTTCATATAGCAATTTAGCGACAAGAAATCGCAAGAGTCCACGATGCTTCCGGGTGTCCCGCAACGTCTTAAAGACTTTGCGATAGGATTTGGCAATCGTCCACGATCCCGCCTGGTGGCGGATATGGGGATCTCGGACAAAAATAAAAATGGGAATAGCAAAAAACAAAAACAGCGCTGCGGTGGGCACAAAAGAGGCCTCGGTTCCTCCGGCCGCCAAAAAGGGGAGGTGATAACCAAACACACTGCCCTCCACAAAAGCCTGTGCAGCCACAAGCCCAATGATTGCACCCAGATACCCCATAGCAACGCCATAGCCGGAAACCCGCCCCAGAGATCGCGGCGTGCTCACAACCGGCAGCAGGGCATTATAGAAAACAAGCCCCCCTTGAAAACTGTAATTCGCTACCATATAGATGACGATGGCAGCTGTTACCAGTACAGGCCCCGCGGTCAAAATGTCATGAAGCACTCCCAGCACGGCCGTACCGGTCACACACAGTGCGGTAAAGACAAACAATGGGACCAGCTTTTTCCCTTTCCAGTCCGACCAGTCTCCCAATACGGGCAAAGTTAGGGCCACTAAAATCATGGACAGGGAATTGGCTATGGACACTACAGCGTCACTCTGCCCCAGATCAATGATCATCCAGGTGCCAAAATAGAGCGAGACCACATTCATAGAATAGGCAGTATTGGCAAAATCATAGAGAATCCAGGAGAGCGTGGAAATCAGGCGGGGACGACTGACCGGACCGGACGAGGGGCGGAGGGATGATACCATGACGGATCAGGCCCCAATCTCTTCAAGCTGGGTGATCAGATGACTCAGTTTATTGGTCAGACCACGATAGGCTTTTCGTGGAGGGATAACGGTTACGAGTATGGCCGGTTGGTTGAAAAATGTGAGAAATCGAAATACCAGTTTTTTATGAAACTCATCCTCTACAACGATTTCATTGATCTTTGCAAGTCCACCCATCACCTTGATCATCCGCTGGACGCGGTTCATCAACATAGAGATCTCGATGGCCTGTTGTTCAGCAAGGACAGCTTTATGCGTATAATGCGCGACAAGAAGACCTTCTGTGGTAAACAAAAATGCTGACTCATAGTGTCCCTGCTGCACGATTTCCTGCATTGCCGATTCGATAATGTTTTGAAGCGGCCCTTCCAGATTGTCGACGGATAGAAAGTCGAGATCTTGCATAAAAGTCCCTGTCATTACTGACCCCCCCCGGATATCCCAACGGCTGTCCACAGGGTGCAATCTTCACACCACATGTTGCACTGCGAGTTGGATGGCATGCCTCAGCGTCTCAAAAACGCCTTCGCCCCGTGTGGCCACCGCTTCAAAATAGGGGATATTTAAAAAATTCAATCGTTTCTCAAGGGCATTGATTGTTTCGGCCTGTGGCAGATCCCGCTTGTTGTATTGAAGTACCCACGGAAAATCCGCCAGCGTCTTTCTCTCCTGAATCAGCTTTTGTTCCAGATCCATCAGGCTTAATAGATTGTCGTCGATGCGAGCGCGTTGAGAATCGGCCACAAAAATCACGGCATCCGCCTCTTGAAGCACAATCCGACGGCTTTCACCATATCGCAGTTGCCCGGGAGTGGTGTAGATATGAAACCGCGGTTTTTTTCCCTTAATCTTGCCCAGCTCCAGTTGCATGAAATCAAAATAAAGCGTCCGTTCTTCTGTGGTCTTGAGCGATATCAATTCACCCCGGATATCGGTGGCCAGGTGACGGTACAAATATTCGACATTGGTGGTTTTGCCACTCAATCCCGGACCGTAATAAACGATTTTGAATATAATCTCACGTTTGAGCCAGTTGATGTGCATTTTTTCACACTGACCCTTTGAGACCAAAGGCTCGGTCCAGCTCTTTTCCTAAAAGCTCGCGAAATTCCACATCCAGAAATCGGGCTGCGCTCTTTCGATCTTCTTGGATATTGTTTAGGAGATCCTGGAGTTTGGAAATCGTGTGACGCGTTAAAATCCGAATCATACCGAGGGCCACACTCTGATCAAACGAGACGATCAGCAGATAATGGGGGCCCACATGACAGAGATAGAGATGGTGCTGGGAGCCTTCGTGGTGGATAAATTTAAACTGTTGTTGCTCTCCGATCATACGGGCCATTTCGAGCGTGGCCGAAAAATCCCCTGCCGCCAGAGCGGTTAGCGATGCCACAGAGACGCCGTTCAAAGAACCGGCTGATGCGATGGGATAACCGTTCAGATCGGCGAACACACAAAAACGAGCTCTGGACTTTTTGATAAACTCTTTGAGTTGCCCAACCAGTTTCCGATAATTGGACTCGGAAAAAACCACGCGTTTTCCGTTCGTCTGTTGCCTGCTTGCCATGTGCCGATCCCCTTATCCTCACGGTTTAATGTTGAGCGCTCAGCGACCCAGTCGAAGACGATTAATCAAATAATCCGGGAGTCCAAGCCGGGTCATCTTTTTCTGAGTTTCACTGATGTCGTATTCGATCCGCATCAATTCATATCGTCCGCTATCACCATCGTAAATCCCAAAGGCAGCCCTTGAATCACCATCCCTCGGTTGCCCCACACTGCCCACATTGATCAAATATCGTCTTTCCGGTCTGATCTCTAAAACGACAGCATCCAACTGTTCCACATGCCCGGAACGGTCGATGCTGAATGCTGCCGGAATATGAGAATGACCGATAAAACAGAGCGTTTCCTCAAAACACGAAAACTGCCGGGCAGCCTCGGTAACGGAAAAAACATACGTCCATGCCGGCGGATCGCAAGGAGCGGCGTGAACCCCTCTGACCTCGCCATCCGACCACTCATATTCCAGTTCGGAGAGATATCGGTAAGATTCGGATTCCAGTATGGACGACGTCAGATACACAGCCTTTTGAGCATACAGATTAAAATTGGCCGTGTTGGTTCTCCCGATCACGGCATGATCGTGATTACCCGCCACCCCGGATGTGCATCGATTTCGTATCAGGTCGAGACACCGGTTGGGAGAGGGCCCATACCCGACACCGTCTCCAAGAAAAAGCAATACATCCACATGGAGGGTGTCGACCCTCATCAGCACTCGGTCAAGTGCCTCGGCATTGGCATGGATGTCGGAGATCAATGCGTATTTCATAATCCAGCCGGACCGTACGGTTGTAGAGATACCCGCATCGTCCCCCTGTCATCGACCTCGATGTCGGTATATCGGCACCTCATTCGACGCCTTTGACAAAATGTATGCAACCTATTAAAAATTGATAAAATGCAGGCCCCGTTCTCGCCTCAATATACCATTTGCGCGGAATCAAAGCAAGCATAAATTTGTTAATCTCTATGCACCAGATCGATGTAACGTTGAATCTTTTATCTCCAGGATGCATCCCATTACCAGACACACAGAAAAACGGGATACCGATTAAAACCACTGGATAGTCTTCAGAACGGTGTGAATATAAATAAATTTACCATAGTACATCAGTGGTGTCCGGTTTGACAAACCGGACACCACTGATAGTACATATAAAATCCAAACCTCAGACAAGGAGACAAATCATGGATGTCCAACAAACCCCTTCACTGCCGCGAATCAATGAACCCGCTCCCGATTTTACCGCAAAGACGACACATGGAACGATCAAACTATCCGATTACAAAGGCAAATGGGTGGTTCTATTTTCTCATCCCGCTGATTTTACACCGGTCTGCACCACCGAGTTTATTGGCTTTGCCAAAAAAGCAAAGGATTTTGAAAAACTCAATACACAGGTCATTGGTCTTTCTATCGACAGTGTCTATTCTCATCTCGCATGGGTCCGGAACATCAAGGACAATTTCGACATAGAAATCCCGTTCCCCGTGATTGCCGACCTCAAGATGGATGTGGCAAAGTTGTACGGTATGATTCATCCGGGTGCGGACGACACTTCGGCCGTACGTGCCGTCTTTGTGATCGATGACAAGGGCATCCTGCGCGCCATGGTCTATTACCCTCTCAGCAATGGGCGCAGTATCGATGAAATCTATCGCGTCGTTCAGGCACTGCAGACCACAGACAAATATGGAGTGGCCACTCCGGAAAACTGGCAACCGGGTGAAAAGGTTATCGTCCCCCCCCCGACCACGCAGGAGAATGCCGACAAACGAGAATCGGAAGGATATGACTATACCGATTGGTATTTCAGTAAAAAACAGGTCTGATCCAGAGAACATAGCGGAGAACAGGATACGGTCACAACAGTTCTCCATCGCAAAATAAAAAAAAGCTGTCCGGAATCCGGACAGCTTTTTTTTTGGTCAAACAACAATAGTATGACCTGATGCCGCAATACCCAAGGACAGATCCTCTTCTACCGAAATCTTTTTGGCGTATCGACACCAGACTTTTATCTATGATACCCAGTAAAACAATACAGATTGCTATTGACAGTAGGACATTTTTTTCGTAATTTTTATATGTATTCTCGCAATAAACTGCGCTATTCGAGTGCATCCCGATAGGCAACCTCATGGTCCGGATCGAGGACAATAAGTTGTTTCAGTGGAGATTTGTCTCGGGCGTAGCGATAGATCTCCATCATCTCGATATGATGGACCTCGATAAAGCGTTTGGCATATTCGTTATCGGGATCACGCTCAAGGATATCGTCAAGGCTTTCGATCGCTTTGGCCACATGTTTTCGGACTTTTTCATTGTCCTGATCTACAAAAGAGATACCATAATAATAATAATCGACCATCTCCCGGTAAGGGCGATGCTGTTGGCTCTTCAATTCTTCTACCAGTTCAATACGACGGTCCCAGCCGTCAATATAGCGTCCGAGTCCAAATTTCGCATAATCGGCGATCTGATTGGCCTTTTCATAATATGGGGTTCCAGCCAAGGTCCCCCATTTATCAAATTCACCGCCCAAGATGAGATTGATATAAAAATCGATCACACTGGTAAATGAATCCTGTGCATTTTCACGATGTTCCAGCACATCACCGCTTTGATAGGCGAATCGCCATCGCTTATCAAAAAACTCGATATCATAATTGTTGTGAATCAGTATTTGTCCCTGATAGCGCTCCTCCGCGGATTGACTGATATCGGTGAGATGGAGAACGATGTTGACATTAACCACCGTATCCCAGGGGTTGTTGTTCCACCTGTAGCTATTGATATAGTGTCGCACTTTATCTGCAAAGTCGGACAATTTGTCCTGTTTGTCGATAGGCAGGGTCCGCAGGTCTGTTTCTACAGTCGCTTCGATACGTTGTCCCCATGCCGACGAGATCCCCCCGAAACCGGCCTGCATCGCAAAATAAAGGATCAGGGTACGAGTGGTTTTTATGAGCATTATGACCACCTCCAAAAATCAACGCGTTGTCCCCGAACCGAACGGCAATGGACGGGATTCTGTGATCGGTTTTTCTTGCTCTAATATCCGGTTTTCTGGACTTTTTGTCAAGTCCGGAATCACTCTCTGGATATTAATCATCGGTTTTCTGTGGAGTCTGTTGCCGTTACCGTGTCTCGCCAGCTTTGAAGCTGTGTGTCCGTCCGCCGTGCATCGATCTCTTTCCGGGGCCGGGATTGCCCGCATGGATGGTGCCGCTCATCTTTGGATCAATCCCGCGGCTCTCCCCGGTACCTTCAGTCGTTCCCTGACGTGTGACCACTCCCGACCCTTTGGGCTCAAGGAACTGGACACGACCACTCTCTCCATAGCCATACCGATATCCAATAATCATCTTGGTATCGGCCTTTACACATTTGGGTTTTCAAAATACCGGGAGCTGCGTACTCTTTTCACCTGGAGTCAGGGACTATCGAATCACTATGCAATCGGTGCTTCGCTCCACGTCGCATCGGTGGCCATCGAGGGTTTGGGATCGACCTGGACCGTCATGACGGATTTGGGCATGGTTTACCAGTTGGATACAATCCTCCGATGGGGTGCGACGGTACACAATATCTTCTCGGCCAAAATCGGCAGTTGTGCCGAACCGCTTCCCACTCACCTTCAAACCGGCTTTCAACTCCGAGTACGTTCTCAAGGATCCGTTTTTTTGGACGTCTACAAGGAGATAAAGTTCCCTCTGGACATTCGACTGGGTTTTGAATACACACCCACATCTTGCCTGACGTTCCGCATGGGCGGTGGATCCAGTCCGGAACGCCTTTGTGGTGGAGTGGGATTTCATAGGGGAGCGGTCGAGATCGATTATGCCTATAGCACCCACAACGTTTTGCAAGCAACGCATCAGGCCAGCATTTCTTTGGCATTCTAACCGGACCGGAGGAGTTATGTACAGGATCAGCCTGTTGGTATGGTTAACGATACCGGTCACGATGACGATGGCAACCGAAATCGATATTCCATCCTCCCTGCTCGATCACATTCCTCTGGAGAGTGAGTTGGCTGGATCCGTTGATGACCTGGAAATCCTGTCCGAGCTGATCGATCAACCCCTCGACATCAATACGGCAACGCAGGAACAATGGCAGCAACTTCCCTGGATATCCGAGCAACTGGCCTCCCGACTGGTCTGCAGCCGAAAGCGTGATGGTCTCTATACCTCACGGTCCGATCTGACAAAGAGAGGATTGATATCCGAGGGCCTCGCCGGGCACATCGCCCCTTTTATCCGGATTGAACAAAAGGGGTTCCGCGACATCAGCATTCAAACCCGTCATCGTCTCTATCGGCGCCTCGAGAAGGGACGTGGATATTCTGAACACATCTATTCGGGTTCCCCTTGGAGCTGCTATAACCGCATCCGGATACGCATCGGGCGTTCGCTCGAATCGGGGTGGCTGGCTGAAAAGGATGCCGGTGAGTCCTCGCTGACCGATCACCTGACCGGCTACTTTCGATGGCACCACACCGCCTGGCACTCCACCGTGTTGTTGGGCCACTTTTCCGTCGAGAGCGGATATGGGCTCATCTTTTGGCGTCCCTTTGGCATGGGTCTACCCACCGGTGCATCCATGAGATTGCGGAATCGGGGTCGCGGCTGCCGATCCTATCTCTCGACAAATGAGCACCGTGCGCTGCAAGGAGTTGCCTATCAATTTGAAAACAGATCGTTACGAATCACTCTCTTTACCAGCAAACGCAAGCAGGACGCTAAAGTGGAGAGAGACAGTCTTGTCAGTCTCGACGAGGCGGGCTACCATCGAACACCTGCGGAACGCTCCAAAAAGCATCGTATCCGTGAACAGTGCCATGGTGCCAATCTGGAGGTCGCCATAAACGAACGCGTTCGACTCGGAGCAACCTGGCACCGTACCGATCTGTCACACCCCTGGGCATCGCAGGATGCGCTCTATAAACGTATTAGACCCTGGAAGACCGGTCAAACACTATGGGAAGGATTTGTCGATTATCGGCATAAAACGCTGGCTCTATTCATTACCAGAGCCTGTCACAGGCCTGCTGAAAGCGCCTGGCTGGCCGGAGGCGCAGTGAATATCTCTTCCCTTCGATGGCTGTTCTATTATCGGTACTATTCACCGGGCTTTACCAGCCCGCATGGACACGCTCTTGGACAGAGGCACCAGCACATCAATAACGAACAGGGCGCTTTTATCGGGTGTCGTTACCATCCATCTTCACAGCTCACACTGTCGGTTTCCATGGATCTTTATCGTCATGATTGGCCACGTTTTTCTCATCCCCTGCCGACGGCAGGTCAATCCTGGCAGGTCTTTTTTCGCTATCGTTTTGAAAACCAGAGCCTCCTGAGTGTGCAGATTGAACGGGAAACCACAGAAAATGGACAGCGGGAATCCGACGGATTTGGCAATCCGGTGTATCGTTCACGGGATCAAAACCACCTTCGATATCGCCTCTTGCTCGAAAATCACCCCCATGACCACTGGATTCTGAAAACACGTCTGGAAGGTCAGCATATTGACAACCGCTTGCAGGAGGGTTCTAGCCGGGACGCCGGATTGTTGATAACCCAGCAGGCTGTCTATACGGTGTCGACAACTCTTAAAATCCGGGCCGGGATCTCTTTCTTCGATACACGTTTTGGAGAAACCCGATGGTGTCCCTATGAAATAGACCTTCCGGGACGCCTTTCGTTCAAGCAACTGACTGGACGTGGTTATCGCTCCTTTGCAACCCTCAGCTGGAGACCACTCCCCGCTCTTCGTCTTTCCGCCAAATGGGGACAGACACGCTATGACGACCGGGATACGATAGGAAGTGGATATAGTGCCATAAAAACCCCCATTGAACACCACCTCGGTTTGCAACTCGATGTGAGATTCTAGTACTCGACCCTCCGACCTGTCTATGGATTTTATCTATTGAAATTTGAAAAATTGTTTAATACATTAAATCACGGGCGTCCGGTTGACAAACCGGACACCACTGACTTTAAAAGATAGGTGAAAACCTTTTATTTACTCTCCATCCTGCGATGTTCCGCTTGGGAACTATCAGGCGCTGGATTCGTTCACAGGGACAGGAGAACGACGCATAATAACAAGCTTCAAACGTGAATCTGCCAGCCAAAATCGCACATGCTAAAATCACTCGGACAATTTCTATTCATTAAATTCTCTGCTTATTTTTATCGATCAACAAAAAAAAGCAGAGTATCCATTTGTCATCAGCTTGGACAGGCTGATCGTATTCTGATCTGTCTGCCCATTGAACAGCCACTGGTCGACAATGTGATGGCCAACATCGACTGGTTCGAGCACATATTTCAACACGCGCGTCTCTCGTTTTTTCTCCCCAAAACGGTAAATTTGACCCAGTCATTGCACAATTCTCACCAAATCATCGTTTATAGTGAATCGGATTTGACGCCATTTGGGATTCTGGGCAAGAAATTCCGAGCCTGGCTCGTTCAGGAGTCTTTTCGACTGGTCATCGACCTCAGTCCAGGATTTAATGTTATCAATACTCAGGTTGCCACCCTCAGTCACGCCCCTCTTCGTGTTGCCTTTCATACACCAGAGACCAGCCCCTTTTACAATTTTGTAATCCGAACCCATGCTCAGAGACCCTTTGAACGCTCTTTGCAGACAATGTGCACCCTGTTGTCCATGGGTCACCCTCCACTGGTACCCGAGTCCACTTGATCCGTTGCACGGTGGGGTTCCGACCCTCAAAACAGGCAGCTCAAAACTGAAAAGGGATTGTTTTTATTAAACTTTTCCAACTTTCCAGCCAGCTCCCGACAGTCCAAACACACCATATCATGGAACCGGAAAGATACATATAGATCCCCCTTTTCAGCTCCCGCATCTGCTGCAGGATGGTTCACAAAGGGCTCCACAGCCAAAACTCGCTTTGATGGTACAATAATTGCTAAATTCAAAGAGAGCAAGACAGAGGGATCCGTCGAACTATGGAATCCTGTAAACATGAATAACGGCGTTTTATAACCATACGATTATGGGGTGGCTGCGTGAGCTCTTTACACTCTGAGACGGCAAGTCGGTCTCTGTCAGAGACTCAGGCCGTGTTGCAGCAATGCAC
>CAYPUH010000012.1:0-33390 GCA_964413725.1 uncultured Cytophagia bacterium | reverse complement strand
ATGAACTGAAACGACACAAAGACGCGGCCGACGCTTTTATCGAGGCAGCATTCAGAGGGCATGATGAAGAAATCAGTGAAGCTGCAGAAGAATACCTGCAGGTCATTCAAAACCATCTCACCGACGACACCTCTATCATGCATGCCCGGGCCAACCTCGGCGTCAAACGAGGAGCAGAACCCACATTCATCAAAGACCTCTATCACAACATCCTGAATATTCAACCTCAGGATGCCATCGCCCATCTGCATCTCGGTCATCTCTACTATGAGGACGGAGACAGCGATGACAAAGCCCGGCACCATTTTGAGCGTTTTCTGGAAATTGCACCGGAGGACGAAGAGTCAGACCACATCAGAACCATTCTGAATGAACTTGAAAACTCCTAAGCCAGCTCAAACACTCTAACCAGTCCCGGCTTTTACAGGTCTTGTATAAGGAAATTTACTGTTTCTTATGATCATTCTATTTATTATCTTTCAATTCGGATTCTGTGCTGAGGGAAGCTGATCAAATGTATCCGTTTGAAACCATTTTTCTGCGAACATTGCTGGTTCCACCCAAGCAGGTGTGATATTATATTGAATATCCTGGGGATTTGGCGCTTTACAATGTCCAAAATGCCTTGGGTCACCTCTTCCAATACCGGAAGTTGCCACGCTGCTGACCCATGGGTCCGGGACCCACTGTCATTGCCAAACACAGAGGTTGTATCCATGTCAAAACGAAAAGGGCCTGCTTCATTTTATGCCGATCGTGGCCGTATCTTTCAATTTTTCTGGCCCGTCACTCACTATGTGGTTACCCAGACCGCCGTTTTCCTGGGATTGATTTTGTTCTGGGTTCTCAATCGGACACGGGTACGGGGTCGTCAAAACGTTCCCAACAAACCCAACACCCTGCTGTTGTCCAACCATCAAAGCATGATTGACAGCTTTCTGGTGGGAATCTGCGCTTATTTTCCTCAAGCGTACTGGCGCCCATCGCTGATCCCATGGAATCCCGCAGCAGAAGAGAATTTTTTCAACACTCCCATTCTCGCCTGGCTGTCCAATAACTTTAAAAGCTTTCCCATCAAACGCGGTCGCAAGGATATGGGGGCCATCTTTCGTATGGCAGAAGCCCTGAGATTCAGCCCATTGCTGCTTTTTCCGGAAGGTACCCGCACCCGTTCCGGCAGGATCGGCCGCGGCCGTGCCGGCACCGGCTACCTCATGCTGGAAACATGGCCAACCGTGGTCCCGGTCTGCATCTCCGGAATGAACAAGGTCCTTCCCATCGGCACCCATTTTCCCAAACTATTCAAAAAAATCACCGTCGAATTTGGCGAACCCATCGACCTGTCCGAATTTAAGGACAAGCCCAAAAACAAAGAAACCGCTCAGGCGGCCATAGATAAGGTGATCGACCGGCTTCAGACCATGCAACAACAACTCGAACCGAACACAAAGTACCCTAAAAAACATCATTCAGAACCGTCATGACCGCCTCCGGACACAACAGTTGCTGGTTAACGTGGGCAAGAGAATTGCAGGCCCTGGGGCAGACCGGTCTGAACTTTAGTCTGAGCGACTATGACACGGAACGGTATCAGCGTCTTCTTCATATTGCTGCCGAAATCATCGCTCATCACAGTACCCTGCAAGAATCCGACGCTCTGCTCTCTTTTCAGTCTCAACAGGGATATGCGACCCCCAAAATCGACGTCCGAAGCGCGGTCATCCACGACGATAAAATCCTGCTGGTGCGTGAGCGTTCCGATGGCCGCTGGAGTCTGCCGGGCGGATGGGCAGACGTGGGCAATCGGCCGTCCCAGGTCGCAGTCCGCGAAACCAAAGAAGAGAGCGGCTATGACGTTGCCGTGGACCGGCTGGTGGGTGTGTATGATGCCAATCGCTCCGGACGACCCATGGAGCTGTATCACGCCTTTAAACTCGTGTTTCTCTCTCATCTCACCGGCGGATCTGCAAAACCCAGCATCGAGACCTCAGAGGTGAACTTTTTTAACTGGTCCAGCCTCCCTCCCCTGTCCTCAAACCGAACAAATGAACGACACCTGGTAGATATCCAAACAGCTTTTGACCATCCGGATACACCTGCGGTATTCGACTAGTGTCGGACACGTCTATGCTTGGAACCCTTATCAACACACTCGCGATCCTCATCGGGGGCAGTATCGGTCTGCTGTTACACCGGAACCTCCCGCAGCGCATAACCCGGATCGTTTTCCAGGCCATCGGACTTTTCACCCTCGCCCTCGGTCTGTCCATGGCTCTAAAAACCGATGAAACCCTGTTGGTCATATTCAGTCTGGTCCTGGGAGCGATCATGGGTGAGGGATTGCGATTGGATGAACGGGTTCAAACCCTCAGTGACATCATCCAACGCCGACTCCGGGTATCTCACAGTCGATTTTCCGAGGGATGGATGACGGCCACCCTTTTGTTCTGCGTGGGGTCTATGGCTATATTGGGAGCCATAGAAGAGGGTTTGAGAGACGATCCCAATCTGCTCATGGCAAAATCGGTTCTCGACGGATTCTCATCCATAGCTCTCGCTGCGGGAATGGGAGCCGGTGTCATCCTCTCCGCCCTTCCGCTCCTCCTCTATCAGGGAGGATTGACGCTATTTGCCGGACTTTTGGAACCGGTGCTCACAACACATCTCCTGAACCAACTGACAGGTGTTGGGGGTATCCTGCTGCTGGCATTGGGATTGAATCTGCTGGAAATCACCACAATCAAAGTACTGAACATATTACCCGCCTTGCTTGTCATTGTGGTTCTGAGTCTTCTCTTCCTGCCCTGATGCCATCCTTAACAGCCCTTGAACCTGTCCATCATTAATTACTGAAATAAAAAATGGATGAAAAATCACCGGTAGCCAATATACCCAAACAAGGTCAAACACCGCGACGGCATCTGTCCGGGGGTACGAAAAATACGACAGAGAACGTCTCACGCCCTCTAATCGACCTGCCGATGGAATAAAAGCCTTCGCACTTGCTGTATCACAACTATTACGACGCGGTCTCCATGTCCCGATGATGTAACCAAAGATGCCGGTGACAATCGGGCAGGTAAACCGTTGAGGACGTACCGATCGACATCGAGTCTATCGTCTGGATCTGTCAACGCCGGTGTTGAAGGCTGTCTTGAAACTTTATGGTGTATCATAGTCCTTTGATACGAAAACAAACCTCTTCACCGGTCTCATTTCATTTCACAAGACATATTGTATCAAACAGAGCATGGAGGAGGTACAAGATGGCCAGAATCAAAATTGTAACTCTGGAATCTGCTCGTGGAATCCGAAAATTTCTGTTGAACATGTTCAAAAAAAAGTATGGGGGTACCCTTCCAGGCATTTTCAAAATCGCTATGGTCGACCTCAAGCTGGGATTCAGATTGGGTCAAATATATCAACATTTGCACCTGCGCAAAACATCTCCCCTGAGCCGGCTCCAACGAGAAATGATGGCCACAGTGGTAAACGGTCTGGTGGGAGGGGCGCCATGACTGGCAATGCATGTGACGGCAGTTCGCCGTCTTACAGGAGATGAACATCTGGATGCAGAATTTGCAACCACATGGCCGGAATACGATCTGGATCCAAAAACCCGTGCCTTGTTGACCTATAGCAAAAAACTCACACAACAACCCGAAATGATCGAGGATACTGATGTGGAAGCACTCCGCACGGCAGGCTGGGATGAAAACGGCATCTATGAGGCCTCGGCTCTCATCTCGTATTTTAACATGACGGGACGCCTTGAAAAGGCTTCAGGACTTCCTCAGGACACATTTCCGGAACACGCCAGATTCGCAGAGGCAATGGACACCTAAAAGGTTCACCATCCCCACACCCTGTTTGAAAGCGTTGATCAAATCGGGATACATACACATTGAATCCGGGATAAAAACGGTGACACGTGAGGGCGTGGTGTGGCTCGCCAAAGTTACAATTGACTGCCGACACCTGATTGACACACCTGTTGTCCGGAAACATGAACAACTCTTGCGGAGCGCGATCCTCCCGCCTGCCGGAAAGGCTATGGATACATCACCTGCTTATAGAGACCAGAGCGCACATCTTCCAACGGATGCCGCGGGAGAGTGCGCGCAGCCCGCGCAGGATCCTGGCGTTCACTTTTAAACAAGAATGGGCCACAACGTGTGCAGGACATTGAAAAAACTCCTATCCTTCAATATATAGGCGAACGCCAGAGCCGGAGCGGCACAGAAGCGGGTACCACAGGTATCAATTGCTGTCACTCATGCGTCGTAATGATCCGGAAGCACAATATCTCCGGTTGTTTTCCTCTTTTCCCTTGCAATTCCCATGGAAACCAGCTATTGTAAACATGTAATGTGATACAAATCGACTCGGGACGAATGTGACTCAAAACCCCTTGATGACCATCAAACACGCAAATCGAAAGGGAAAACCGAGAGTCCACCATACAACGACACCTGATGCTTGTCCTGATATTGGGTACTCTTTTTACAAGTGCTATGACTACCAGACCTCAAAACGAATCCGTACTTGCACTTTCAGACGCCGTCACCTGGCTTAAAACTGAAGCGAACCGTCTGATCCGGGCCTCCCGACGGACCATGAACGACAGCACGGCGGCCTTTCCGCCACAAGTGGGATTGGGCTATGAAGCGTTCTGGCTGCGCGACTATGCCTATACCCTGGAAGGCTCTATCGAGTCCTATTCCGACCGTGAATTGATTGACGCCTGCCGGCTGTTCGTCCGCAGCATTCGCTCCGACGGCGCCGGAGTGGATTGTGTGACATTCGACGGCACTCCCATTTACAAACCCAATTTCGGCAAAATGGGTAAACACCCGACCGCCGACGGATCGCAATTTACCGTGGATATGGCGTGGCATACCATCCAAAAAACCGGAGATGAGGACGTACTCGGGGAAATCCTGCCCGCCCTGATCCGGGCAATGAACGCCGCGCCCAGAAACGCCGAAACCGGCCTGATACATATCGTACCCGGTCCGGAACGGGACCGGTGTCCCTATGGCTTTACCGATACGGTGAGCAAACAGGGTGATGTGCTGTTCAGTTCATTGCTGTTTGTTCAAGCTTGCCGGCAACTGTCGGATTTGTTACAACGGGATGGACGCGACAGCGATGCCCACCACTGGCGACAAAAAGGCGGCCGGGTTGCCGATCGCATTCGGGAGGTATTTTGGGATCCGCAGACGGGATTGTTCCGGGCTGCAACCGCGCTCTGCAAAGAACACGACATTTGGGGTTCGGCCTTTGCGGTCTATCTGGGCGTGGCCGATACGGTGCAATCGCAGACCATCGCAACCTATTTCAAAAATCACTATGGGGAAATCGTTCGACACGGCCAGATTCGCCATCTGCCAGGAGGTGTCTACTGGGAAAAGGCCTGGACCCGCGATGAGTACCAGAACGGCGCCTACTGGGCCACACCCACGGGATGGTTCGTCTATACCCTGGATTTGGTGGATTCAGATCTGGCCGATCAGACCGTTATCGACATGGTGCATCATTTTCAGCAGCACGGAGCATGTGAATGGATCTTTGGCAAAGAGCACCGGTTGCCCAACTATCTGGCCAGCGCCGCGCTTCCCCTGGATGGCATCAAAACCATGCTCGAACGCAGACAACATCATAATGAGTGAACCTGTCATACCGTGCAATCCGTATTGTCATTGCTGAACATGTCAGGAAAACCACAATCCTGTTGTGTTTAACTCCTCATTCTCGTATATTTTTCGGGTCGGGCAGAGTCGGGATCCTGCTCCACCCTGTTTTCACTCCTGTCCGATAAAAAAACATATGATGACGAAAGGACCCCCATGATGTCGTCCCCTCCCCATATCCATGTCACCGGCGATGTGGTTATCGACAACAACATTTACAAAGGCAAGCGGCAACAGACCAGTTCCAGAGTAAAAAGCGGTACCCGAATCGAAGACTCTGTAGGTGGGTCACGGCTGCTCCACACTATCCTGAAGCAATCCGGACGGTCCGTATCCTATGGTCTGAACACCCGTTTGCGCCGGTCCATTCAACAACAAGCCTACGCCGAATGGCAAAGATCCTCTGTCGATGACGATGGCATACACTGGCATGTCAAAACCCTGCTGGGATACAATGATGCCTGCTACAACCGGTGTGACTATTCCGCTCTCAAGATCGAAACGGCACCTGACCGGGCAAACGTCGTCGTTCTCGACGATGGATATCTGGGATTCCGCAATGAAACATCCAAACCGGCCTGGCCAACCGCGTTGCTGGAATCCACCGATCCATCTCCCTGGGTGGTGCTCAAGATGGCTCGCCCCCTGGGTACCGGCGCGTTGTGGGATACAGTCACCCGCCTCAACACCAACAGATTGATCCTTGTCATTTCTATCAATGATTTGCGGCGCGAAAATGCGATGATCAGCAAAGGGCTCTCCTGGGAACGCACTGCCGGCGATCTTGCCTACGCACTGCGTTCAAACGGTCCATTTCAACACCTGCGTCGACTCTGCCGCCATATCATCGTCACCATCGGTCAGGAAGGTACCTTTTGTATTCACGACTCAAACGAACGGGACGCTACCCAGTACCGCCTCTTTTTTGACGCACTCTATATGGAAGGAGAGCGGGCACAAAGTCAAGGCAAAACCGTCATTGGCAATCAACTCACATTTACAGCCGGCTTTGTCTATGGATTGACCAGCGACCTAGACTGCCTTGAACATCACGACAAACGGGTTTCTCACTTTGAAAAGGCTGTCATCACGGGAATTCGGGCCAACCAACAGTTGGTGGACACCGGTCATCTGCAAAAGGGCTCCCACCCCCCTGCCTTTCCCGCTGAAACAATAGCCCAAACACTCGCTACACAGCAGGAAGACATCCCCAGATCATTTGTCCCCAATCCCGATCATCAGGATTTTGAACACAGAATAGAATCCTGGACGCTGCTCGAAAACAACTATGGCTTTCTTCACAACCGTACACCTCTGGCAGTATTGGCCCGGCGCATTGTCCAGCATGGAGAAACGGAACTCTTTAATGTTCCGTCATTAAAAATCAAAAACTATGTCACCGTCGATCGAACCGAGATTGAAAACCTGCGAAATATCCGCAACCTTGTCTTTGACTATGTACGCGAGGGCGATGCGGAGCAACCCCTTTCTATCGCGATCTTTGGTCCTCCGGGTGCCGGAAAATCGTTTGCAGTCAAACAACTGGCAAAAGAGGGCATAAACGGTAAATCCTTTGATTATCTCGTCTTTAATTTGTCCCAGTTTTCCGATCCGAACGATCTGATCGGCGCGTTCCATCAGGTACGCGATTCCGCCCTAAGAGGGAACACTCCTTTTGTGTTCTGGGACGAGTTTGATGCCCAGGAATACCGATGGCTGCAATACCTGCTCGCACCTATGCAGGACGGACAGTTCCAGGAAGGTCAGATGACCCACCCCATTGGCAAGTGCATCTTTTTCTTTGCCGGTGCCACCAGCTATACATTGGAGCAATTCGGGCCGAAAGAACCCACCCTTGTCGCTTCCCCAACCGACGCAGAGATCACCAAACATGAGCGGGAACTGAAAGAGTTTAACGATTTTGTCTTTAAAAAAGGACCAGATTTTAAAAGCCGACTGCATGGATATCTGAATGTTCTGGGCCCCAATCCGAGATTGCTTTATAATCTTGAATCCCGGTGCTGGGAAAAAGACGAGGAAGATTATAGCTTTCCGGTCCGAAGAGCTCTGTTTATTCGTGGATTGCTCAGACTCACCGGGAATAAAGCCCTGCACATTGATTGGGGTGTGCTCAATGCCCTGATTTCCATTCCAGATTATCTCAACGGGTCACGGTCCATGAGCAAATTGCTCTCCTATCTCAAATCAGACGTACCCGGTGGGATCATCCAATCCAGCTTGCCTTCCACTCCAGTGCTGTCCCTGTGTGTGCCCCTGGATGATTTTAAAACGCTTATGGTGGTCGACAGCAAAAGCGAACAGGATCGGATTGCCGACATTCTCGCACCCAGGATTCATGCATCATGGCTCGGCAGCCGTATCAAACCCGATGCCTATGACCGCGCCTTTAATTTGCTGCCCATGGATGCCAAATTGGACAACATCGAAGCGGCCAGGCGTATTCAAACCAACCTAAATGCGGTGGGACTGGAACTCCGCCACAAAACTGAGCTGACCTCGGAAACCGTGATCAATTTTCCAACCTTTCTAAAACAAAAAAATGCGGACACCGGCACATCCCAACTGGAAGTCCTGGCAGAAAAGGAACACGAGGGCTGGATGAAATTCAGAAGAAACCAGGGCTGGACACCTGCAGAGATCCGCAATGATTATCGCAAACACCACCCATCGATGGTAATGTATTCAGACCTGTCTTCCGGTGAACAGGACAAAGATCGCGACACCATTAAAAAATATCCCGACATGTTGGCACTGGCGGGTTATGTGATTGTAGAACAGAGCGGATCGAGTCGTGAAACCCAACGCAGACAACCAAAAACAGAATAAAGAATCCGTCGCCAATGCTCAACATCATGACATGCCGGCGTGTCGCAATCAGACTTGTCTGAACGGGAGTTCGGCCCGAGACTATCTGAATCTGGGCCGATGGTTATTGCAGCAATCGCCGGAGGAGAGCGAACACACCTATCTCAAGGCAGTGAATCTTTTGATTTCAGGTCAGACACGTCTTTCTGTCAAAGATGTTGAGCTCGAACGGGACAGACTGGTCGGGCTGAATGGCGATGATCCTGTTCTGTCCCCGATTCTCTCTCGTGTCGACACTCTTTTAATGTTGGCACAAGTCGTTCATTTCGGTGATGAGACCATCCGATATCTTCAAGATCGCGCTCTTCATACAGAGCACTTTTCCCAACCCGTCACGATCATCGCAGGGGGTGCCGAACAGATGCCGGACACCCAAGAGGCACAGAATCTCGAACTCTTGAACCATGTTTTCAAACACTGCACAGGGACAGTGATCTCCGGAGGAACCCTCTCCGGCATCCCCGGCCTGGTGGGACAGGCAACCGTCTCCCTTCGCAACAACAACTCTGCTCCAGAGTTCCATCTGTTCGGCTATCTGCCACAACACGTCCCGGACACCACTCGAACTGATCCTCGCTACGATCGGTTGGTGTATACCACAGGGTCCACGTTTTCCAATCTGGAGCCCTTGCAGATCTGGACCGATCTCCTCGCGCAAGGTGTCAGGCCGACACAGGTGCACCTCCTGGGGATCAATGGCGGTACAATCGCCGCCTTTGAATACCGGCTGGCACTGGCCCTGGGAGCACGAGTGGGTGTCGTCGCCGGCAGTGGCCGGGCAGCGGATGCGTTGAGTCTGGACCACGAGTGGAGAGAGCACGATAACCTGATCGTTCTCGATAATGACGAAAATGCCATCAACGCATTTCTCCATGGCTATTAGGAACCGATACCCGGGTTCGGTGCAAGGTACCGGATCCTTTTAAAATGCAACGGGATATCGTAACGCTTTTGAACAGGCAATTCATATCCTTAAGCACTATCGTCTCGGGAAAATCGTTTTCATTAAATTCTGTTGACATAGAATCCGGGTGGCAGGATTGAGGGTGATATGGATCGACAAATCAATATTTTCGTGAGTTACGCGCATAAAAATTCCTCCTGGGTGGATAGAAACGATCCGTTTCAGATCATACCGTTTCTGGAGGACAGCCTTCGCTGGCAGGGCGTAAAGGTCTGGTACGATCACGATCTGAAAACCCTGCCGGGCATCGAATACGAACGGAAAATTGCCGCCGAAATCGATCGGGCGGATATTGCCATTCTTTTATTGAGTCGGGATTTCCTCAATTCCGAGTTTATCATAACCAAAGAGTTGCCCAGAATCCAGGAGAAAAGCCGTGAAACCCTCGAGATCGTCCCCATCCTGGTCGAACCCTGGTCGGTTCCACCCCACCATCCGGCTTCATGGCTGGTCAGGATGCAAATCATTCCCGGTGATGTCACACCACTGGTCGATTATACGGACTCTCGAAAAAACTTTCTCGGTGCACGGGAGAATATCCTCCAGTCTGTGGAGAGAACTCTCGAAAGAATAAAATATGCCGCTGAAACCGCAGATACATCTCCTGCTGGGCCGAGTGCCCAACCTCCGGAGCCTACACATAAAAAGCAGCAGACTCTATCCCCGGGTCAGGAGTCTCAGCCAGAATCAACTAAAGTAAATCCCCCAAAAAATGACTCTTTGGATCCACAGGTCTCACAAAAGGAGGTCAAACAATATATTCTTGACGCCATTTCAAAAATAGAGCTGCAGACATTTGGTGTAGGAGGAATTGAGGACAAAAATTCAAAGCAAATCTGGCGAGAAATTCATTCAAAATGGCAGGGAAAAGAGATCGACTTGTTTTGCCGGTTGAGCAGCGATGAGCGGTTCAGATTGTCGACTCACAAGGGCCATTGTGAGACGGTTAAACTTGCAAAACTCTTGTTCTATAGCCTGACGACTCCGGAGGGCGAGAAAAACCCCCACCCCATACTCGAGGCTCTCAAATATTCTATCAAAGCGAGTTTTAGCACCCAGGGTCCCGGACTGGATGCTGTTCGTATCTCGACACTCTCCGATTCTGAAAAATGGAATTATCTCTATGATTTGTTGGATGAGAGTAGGGGGACAACAAACAGCAAAATCATAGAGACCCTACTGGAGTACACCGGCGATTCGAAACGTGAGAAAACCCTCAGCCGTATTCTCGATCTATTGGAAGATATCGACGAGGACTCTTTTTACGGTTCGGCGATTGCGGCGGTAAAAAAATTAAACGGCCGGGAAGAATTGTACCGGATCAGAAAACTCGTCACACAAAGTGTGCGGGGCAAAAAACAAGCTCTGGACAAATTGATTCAAGAGCTGGAAAAAAAGAACAGCCCGCAGAATGTTGAGAGACCCACTGTAAAGTCCGGAAGCCATCCTGTCGATGCCGGTGAATGGCGTACATTCTATCAACCCAAAAGCAACTATGACAACCACATTCCGGGCGAACTGACGCTCATAAACGGAGAGAAAACCACCTTCACCCAAATCGCCAGACATACCGACATGAGCGGCGACCATCTGGATTTTACTGAAGAACCCTCCGATGATGATCAGATCCGTCCCACCAAAATCAGGATCAATCTGCAATATATAAAGTCCCTGGTATTTGGAGAAACAATCGAGGCAACAAAAACCATCTATTTTTCCGCACACAAAGAGAACAGACCCGTTCAGTGTGTCTGGAGGCAGGTAGCGGTCAGCCTCATCGATGATACACGTCATGATGTGCTCCTGGCGGTATCCCGGGGAGCGGGCTGTGGTGAACAGGTTTCATCGATCAATATTGCCGTAGATGGCAGAATGCGAGCCGTGCCGGTGGAAAGCGTGGACTCGGTTCGGTTACAGACCCGGGCTGTTCCCTTTGCAGACTCTGTGGACTGGAATGCGCTTAAAGGCGAGTTTGTGTATCACACCGGCAAGAAAATCGAATTTAAAGGAATCAAATCACTGGCACTCACGGCACTCGAGGGGGCTCCGGAAGATCCGGGAATTGAACCGCAAAAAATCCGAATCGATCTTCGAGACGTTACAGAAATCACCATCGATGATCAAACCATCCGGTTTAGCAGGCTCGACAAACATCATGTCAAGCGCGAGTGTATCTGGAGAAGAATCGATCTTGTGATGAAGGATGGTCAGAGCCGATCTCTCTATATGTCAGCGCCCCCCACCGATCAACAGCATATTCGCGTGTGCGGGCTGGTGAAATTTGATCTGCGATTCCGGTCCGGTTATATCACCCGAGCTCTTGACGGCAATTGTCTTCGATCTATTCAATTTTTCGATGCCTGATCCCGGCATGTCAAAATATGAATAATGCATGCATCGATCCATCCAAAGATATTAAAAATATTTGGGTCTGATGACCCCTGGTAATGAAAAAGCGGGAATCCCATGTTCAACCAGGTTATCAAACGCTACGAATGGTATCTCCTCGGCGCCTGTGCGGTACTCCTGACCGTGGCCGGAACCATCGGTTTTTATCGTACCGATGCCGGTGCCGGGGATGTTCTCAAATCGCTCTATCTCTCGATCCAGTTGTTCATCCTCGAATCCGGAGCCGTTGAGGACGATGTCGCGTTTTTCTCTCTACTCAATGTTGCGCGCTGGTTATCCCCTCTGTTGCTGGCCACGACCGCCATCAAGACTGCGCTCTCCTTTGTCGCGGACGATCTCTATCGCATCAGAATGATCCGTCTGCGTGACCACATTGTCTTTTTGGGGTATAATGACTCTCTGGCCCCCATGATCGATAACTTTAGCCGTGTCCACATGAAAACGCCTTCCGGAGGACAGCACAACAAAATCCTGGTCGTCACGGAACATCCGGGTAACGCCTGGATCACCTCACTCAAAACCTCGAAAGTCCTGTTTCTGAAACACAATCCCACAGACGCCGATGTCTTTAGACAGATTAAAGCCGAGCACGCTCGCTATATCTTTGCCGTAACCGACAACGATTTTATCAATGTGTCGATCATCAAAGGGCTGTTCCACATCAAGGAGGACCATAAACAAAGTCGTTTCCTCACCGCCTATGCCATGATCACGGATCCGGCTCTCAAACGGGAGCTCCAGCACCACGAGGTTTTTATCCAAAACACCGACAATTTTGATGCCCGCGTGTTCAACCCCTACGAGAACAGCGCCCGGCTGCTGTATAAAAAAGTCGCACCGGATGTCTTTAAACCGGTCACCCAAAATACGACCCCACCCCCCGGCATCCTCATCCTCGGATTCAACACTCTCGCCCGGTCATTTCTGACCCAGCATGCCTTGCTGGGACAGTATATCAACACAGAAAAAGCCCGTGTCACAGTGATCGATAGCAACCGCTCGAATGGCTTTCAAAAGTATATCGGGCGGACTCATCACATTCAGAATCTCCTCGAAATCGAGTGGATCGACAGAGAGTTGGAGAGCCTCACCAAACCGGAATTATCAGACCGGCTGGTGCGGAACCGTTATGACGTTGTCTATCTCTTTGTCGATAACGACACGGTTCTCTTTTCTCTGATCTCCTGGCTGCAGCTGATCAAGACCGAAACACCGTTCAGGATCATCGCGTCCTGCAACTCGGGTTTTATCCCGAATAAAACAATGCGGGAGGACCGGAACCGTCTGTTCTTCCTCGACCCCGAAAGAGAATCCGCTTCGCCTCTGTACGTGATCGATGAAGAACTCGATCACATGGCCAGGCATATCCACGCCCGCTATCTGGAGGGAGAGCTCAAAAAACTCAAAGAGAAAGGAATCCCGCTCAAACCGGCAGCCGTACCCTGGTCGATTTTGCCGGAAGAGTATAAGGCGAGTAACCGAAGCCAGGCCGATCACCTGAAGGTAAAGCTGCGTTGTGCCGGAGCGGAAATCATCGACCGCACCACAGGCGATCCCGAACCTGACGGGGACGAAATGGAACGACATCTTGGTGCGGCGATGATCGAGTCTCTGGCAAAAGCTGAACACAACCGCTGGAATGCGGAAAAATGGATCCATGGCTGGGAATACGGAGAACGTGACGATGCCTATAAACTTCATCCCAACCTGGTTCCCTGGTCAGATCTGGATGAGGATACCAGAAACTATGACCGCAATGCGATCCGCGATATCCCGGTCATTCTGGCAGAGGTGGGTAAACGGATACTCTATAATACTCATACGAAATAATACTTTGCCTCCAGGGACACGACCGCCTTTTGGCGCTGTCCGGCGGGATTCGATCGATTCATCCAAGATCCATTCAAAATTCATTCTGTAGATCCAGAGTCTTGACGATCACACGGGATACCCATACAGGACGTCCCGAAAACCAGACGAGGTGGTATGCCTTCCGACGATCCCAACATCTCAGATCCGTTTCCGAACTGGAAGCGGCTCAAGAAACGAATTTGCGAGGATTTTTCCGTACGGGAGCGATGGATTATCGCAGTGGTGGGAATAGCCGTGATCGGTGCCAGTATCGGTCTCGGACTATACGTCAGAGAGGATAAGGCCAAAAATGATCGCAAGGAATGGATTCAGCCCTATATGCGGACGCGCTATCAGACCCTGAAAACGCTCATCACCACCACCTCACAACAGCACCGGGATGAAGCCGTCGTCGACACCTATAACCAGGTTCTCGATATCATAAACAGCATGGATCCGGATCGGAATCCGGCTTTTACAGCTCTGGCCACCGGCTATGTGGCAGCCGCACGCCTGATGGTCTCGTCGACCTATGTGCCCATCATTATGACACTGGCGACCGACTCCCGGCCCGATGACTGGATCTCACTGCATCGGCAAGACTTACCTGCGGGGATTCAGATCCATACCGATACCGATGCAGATACGCTACAGATACCACGAGCATTGCTGGAACGATCCCGACATTTGAAAACACTCAAAGTCGAATTCGACCGGATAAACGCTCATACTGAATCCGCAACTACGATGCTCCTGACGGCAGCAGCACAACGTCACCTTATCGATGCCCTGTGGTTCTATGCACGAACGGTCCGGCTCATCGACCAAGACGAACTGGGAGGCATCCAGGATCATCAACGACTCGACGCCTGCCAGGCCATGTTATCAGATTCATCCTATTCTGAAATCGATCGCTTTATCACTGTCACTCTCGTTCAGGACAAGATGCTTTTCAATACCCTGGCATCACTCTATGTTGCCTGTTGTCGGCAAGCCGGGAAACCGCCGGATCTGCCCCGACTGGAAACGCTGGCTGGACAAATGGATTCCCTGCTCGAGTTTGGCGACCGGACACATTACGCTCGGGTCTTTGACCATATGGCACAGAGCGCCAGCGTTATCGATACCATGATGACACTCGATATGCAACCACTCGATCAGTTACAACACACAGACCTGAACGACGGTGGTACGCACTGAAGCCACATTCGTCTTCTCTCATGACGTTCTAAATGCAAATACAGCCGGAGTGAATCGTACGTGAAATCAGGCTTCAATTCCTGCTGACAATAATTTTTTTTTCGGCTTTGGAACGGGATCAAGAAGGTACTCTCACACTTGATATTCTCTATAGTAGGGGTGGGACACAAATCAATCCGGTCGCCACGGATTATCATCTATGGAATATTATGATCGTCCAAAATCCTGTCACACTATTTAGACGACATTTACATAAAACGCCAAGACACGATCGGTTCATCCGATTTATCATTCTGTCCAGAGCGCGAACCGGATCGAACCTGCTCAGACCACGCATAAACACCAAAACCAGACCGGGTCACCTCTTTCCATGTCGGTAGATCTACATAGATTTTCTTTTTTTTGGTTTTTTTTGATATTTTGACTATACTCTAAAAACCATTTCCATTGTACCCTCAAAAAGGAGTATCATGTTGCCGATATCACGATTTGCGAGATCATTTTTTACAACACCATCAGCAGCTATTCAGGATTCCAGGAGCGGTATCACCAGGGCCATAATCATAATAACCGTGGGGGTACTGTTGTTGGGATCTGATCCGATCCGTGCGGATTATTCCGTCACGCACGAGTATCCACCCGCCCGCTGGGCCACGCCCATCTGTCTGGTAGACGACTGGCAGAAATCCCTGGTGGATGACGAGGGACGCCTGGTGTACGACTTTGGTCCCGGACCCTATGCCCGTCCCAAAACCACCGTGGCAGTGGAGGTGAAAGAAGCGACCGATGCCAGCACTTCACAGACTCTCCTGGATCCTCGCATTCCGGTGATCCTGACAGAGCACAGCGAAAACGATCTCCGCTGGCGCCAGTCAGCATTTGCCATGATACCGGACACCATACGGCTGCCCGGAGCGATGTCACCCGACAGTTCTTTTCGGCGTTACGAGGGCCTGACAGGCTCACCCGCCTGGGTGGAATCGCATCCGGATCGGGACCCGGCGTTTCAAAGCGTGGCCTGGGGAACGGGACGATCCATCCGCTACGATGTGCAGGTGCCGGCCGGCTCCAGACGCAAAGTGGCCCTCGGCTTTATCGAGGTCTATCGCCACGGCCAGATCGTCCGGCTGATGGATCTGCTGGTAGAAGGTGCTGAAAAACAGACCGTCGACCTGATCGAGGCAGGCGGACAGGATGTTCCCCAGGTCTTCTTTTTTGCGGGTCAGGATATAGATGATGACGGGTGGCTATCTGTGGAAGTGACCGCCTCGCCACGCGGTCAGGATCCCAACGTACTCCTCTGTGGCATCTGGTTGTTTCAGCCAGAAAAGGTCGTCACAAAAAACCAGGTCATCAGTGGTGCCGCGACACCCAACGCGGAAAGGCATATCGATGCCGGCATGGAGCTCCTCGATGCCGGTCTGGTGCGCCGGGATATGCTTCGTACCGAGATAAGCGGTTCCGAAGGAACCCTTCAGTTGCGGCTCAATACCCTGCGCCCCCTGACCGTCGATACGGCCACAGCAACCCTGCTCTTTGATGATGCCCCCTTTCTCACCACCCGACCCGCGTTTACACAGGCCAAGCGGATGGAAAGCGACTGGGTGCTGTCCTTTGCCGACACCTGCAGACAGGTCGATGTTCTGGTGACCCATGGTGTTGCGGAGGGGCCGGTCACGTTCCCTGACCTGGATGATGAACAAAACCGGGCCATAGACTACTGGCAACACGTCTCCCTGCCCTGGGACCGGTTGACCGTTCCGGACGCGGGCATCCAGGCTCTGATCGACGGGGGAATCCGCACCCTGTATCAAGTCCGGGAAAACGTGGATGGTCATTATCAATTTCAACCCGGGCCAACCCTCTATCGCGGACTCTGGTACGGTGATGCCGGCTGGGGGCTCGATGTCGCCACCTGGCTGGACGATAAAGAGGCCGCCAGACAAACCATACAGGCTATGCTGGAATATCAAGATCCCGATGGCCGGGCCGGCGTGATGAAACCCGCCCTGCTGCATCGGGAAACCGGCCATCTGATCTATAGCATGTGCCGCTATGCCCGCCTGTTTCAGGACTGGGCCTGGCTCGACAGGCACTGGTCCCAACTGGAACGCGCGGTTCAATACGTCATCGAGCTCCGGCAACAAACCCTTGCCGATCCCGCGGCACTCAACTATGGACTTATGCCCGCCGGGCTGACCGACGGCGGTATCGCCGGCATCGGTACCTCATATGGAAGCGTCATCTGGAGCCTTATCGCGCTGGGTGAGGCGGTTCAGACCGCCCAGGTGATGCGACGACCCGAAGCCGAGGCCTGGAAGAACGAATATCAAGACTTTATCATATCCTTTCGGCGTGCCGTTGAGCGCGACAAGCGACGCGATGAATACGGAAACTGGTTCCTGCCGATAAAGATGGACTATGATCCGGCAACCGATGTGCCACAACGTGGGCAGTGGGCCATGTTACATGCGCTCTATGTGGGTCAACTTTTTTCTCCCACAGAATCGCTGATCGACGGAACCCTGAATTTGCTGGATCGGCATACAGTCCAGGGACTGACGCACAGCGTCGGCTGGCTCGATGACGGCGTATGGCCCATCTTTGACGGTCATCGCGCCCTAGCCTGCCTCTGGCGAGGCAACGCCGACAAGGCGGAGGAATTGCTCTATGCCGTTGCCAATCACGCGACACCAACGCTTCTCTATGGGGAGGAACAGTCTCCCAAAGGGGAGGGAACCCGTGTGACCGGAGATATCCCGCACATTGTGGGAAATATCCAGATGGTGCGCGTCACGCGTAACATGCTGCTGCTGGAACGCGACACCGATCTTCATCTGCTGGCAGGCCTGCCGAAAAGCTGGCTACGTGCCGGTGCACGACTCTCTGTCCTGTCGCTGCCAACCTTTTTTGGCCCGGCGTCCATCAAACTCGACATCGATGACTCTGGTATGGCGGGGACCTTGTGGATCCAGACACCCAATCCCGACACCGCTGCCGGCACCGTCCGACTCACCCTCGACCGCCTGATCGGGGCCGGCTATTCCCTGGATGGCACTGGTGAGCTCCTGCCCGATGACCTGGAGCTACCTTGGAATCATCTCTACCGGTTGGAATTTAAAAAACAGCAAAAATAATACAAAAATGGAGACACGCATGGCCACGTTGGCATTACAAGGGGGACCTCGCACCATCACTGCTGATCCCACAGACGCGTTGAGCTGGCCGCAGCTGACCGGCGACAGCAAAAACGCGGTCCAGCGGGTTCTCGACCTGCCCGACTATACGTTTTATAAAGAAGCCTATCAGTTCGAGGACGAGATCAAAGCATTTTATGGGGTCAACCATGCCCTGGCACACGTCAACGGCACGGCAGCCCTGCACGCCGCTCTCTTTGCCCTGGGGATCGGATCCGGAGATGAAGTGATCGTCCCCTCGTTCACCTACTGGGCATCGGCGATGCCGATACTCAGCTGCAATGCCACACCGGTGTTTGCCGAATCCGACCCGGACACCCTGAACATCGATCCCAACGATATCGGGAACCACATCACCTCCCGAACCCGGGCGATCGTGGTCGTCCATATCTGCGGTCTGCCCTGCGATATGGACGCGATCCGGTCCGTTGCCGACAAACACGATCTCCGCATCATCGAAGATGCCGCGCATGTTCACGACGCCACCTACAAGGAAAACCTGCCGGGCCACCTCAGCGATGTGGCCTGCTTTAGCTATCAGGCCACAAAGTTGTTGCCGGGCATCGAAGGCGGTATGCTGATCACCAACCACACAGATCTGTATGAACGGGCCCTGGCCCTGGGACACTATGAGCGGTTGTCCGGCCTGCCGGACACCTCGACATACAAACAATACCGGCACACGGGATTCGGATATAAATACCGCATCCACCCTCTTTCCGCCGCCATGCTGCGGGTCCAGTTTCATGCTGTGGAGGATCAAAACCGAAGGCGGGAAGAGAATCTCGAATATCTGAACCAGGAACTGGATCGGATACCCGGCATATCTACGATAAAAACTCCGCCCGACATCCGGCGCAACTATTATTGTTATCGGATCAAATACCATCCAGACGAGATGAATCACCTGAACAAGAACACCTTTATGGCGGCTTTGCAGGCGGAAGGCGCAGAGGTGGGGCCCGAGCGGTATGCACTGTTGCACAGGCAACCGGTCTTTACGGCAACAGACCCGGCAAAGAGAGGATTCCCCTGGAGCGTACAAGGACCCATCGTACCCCCGGACAGACACCTGCCGGCGACCGAAGCCCTGCACGAGCAACTTCTCTCCCTGCCCACCTTTCCCCAGGCCTCGAGAGAATTGATCGATCAATATGTGACGGCATTCAAAAAGGTCACCGATCATGCCGAAGAGCTGGCCAATCTGCCCCCCATAACGGCATCGGCCCGGCCGGATGGGGACAGGAACCAGATGCCCGGATTACGATAGTCATCAACAGAAACGTGAGGGTGAGACACACATCCGCTACACTCTTGCCACCCTCGTCCGGCACTCTCATCTGCGGATGCGATGGCAGCTGCCGCACTGACAGGCCCATTCCATCCTGCCAATCCGCGTGATCCCCACCGGTCCCGAAAAAACCGTGCTGGCAATCCATCCGGAAAAGCTGGCCGACGAGTCCACTCGATTAGAGATGAACCTTTTGACAAAAAAAAATAGCAGAAATTGCCGAGGCCCTTTAAAGACCCGCCGACACAAGTCCGGCCCGTGTTTCATTGAAACCGGGTACTCTGGATCCCCTGCCTCAACTTTTACTTTTTTATGACACCCCCACAGGCTTCAAGCATCCGTTTGAGGTCGAGAAAACATCAGAAAAAACAAAATACCCAGCACAGCCACAACCACAACAGAACTGCCGATTCCCAGCCAGAAAAAGGGCTGTGTGAATGCTACAGCCTGTGCCAGTTTTTCCAGAACAACAAACGTGGCGGTAAAGATCCAGACCAGATTCAACTGATGCCGGAACAGACAGAGATAGAGAAACAACAACAGTCCCCCCAGTACCACTGTGGCCAGTAAAAACGCCCAAACCGTGGGAACGTTATACTCGCCGGCAATGATAAATCCGGCAACAAGACTCAACAGGACCAGCAGGATGAGTCGTTTCCCGCCAAAATGCGTGAGGGCACTGATATATCGAAACGTAAGCAGGAAAAAAGCCGCCATCATCAGAAAATGCATGACGGATCCCAGGGTCAGGGAGATAAATGGTGCCATATTCCCCAATACCGTATAGTCAGACCAGTATGGCTCCAGAGACGGACTCGCGTGCAGGACAACAGATGCGAACCCCTGTGTCCCCAGGGCAGCCAAAACCGCCAATACCACACCCTGTTTTTGTAAACCTTGGTGGGGAATCCAGGTACGGAGAAATCCGATCACGATTCCCAGAGCCAGGGACGCCACCACAGCACCGATGGCAATGCTGATGAGCACAATCAGAGTTTGAATATCCCAGGGTTGAGCCGTGGCAAACCGGGCGACAATGGAGGGCCAGGAATTGGCCGACAGGACGATTCGCACCAGCAGCACCACACCGGCCACACTCAAAAAGAGCCTGACTGAAAATCTTTTGCGGCTCCAGAAAATGATGCCTGAGATGAAACCGGCACACACAACACCCAGCAACAATCCACCGGCTGTGGTGTTGAGTATATCCAGAACATGGGTTCGATTGCGCTCCTCACGTGTCCATTCCTCTGGAACATAGATTTCGGTATAGGTGTCGGTGATCTGATCCCCTCCGATTCGCACCCAGATACGGGCCTGTCCGGTTGACAAGGGATAACGACTGGTGTCGGCAAAGGCGAATGTCCAGTCCGTGCGCTCCGGTAATTTTGACGGTTCAGCCGATACTTCCATCAGGGTGTCGGCATTCAGATTGTAGCGGGTCTTGATATGCTGAATGGCAAGGTCTCTGGCGTCATCTTCCACCAATCGGGCACCGACCTGTGATTCGGGCAGTTTGTGTGTATAACGAAACAACTCGCCTTCATTTCCCAGGAAAAAGAGGTATTCCTCCGCTCGTTCCTCCACATCTCCTTCAAAGGTCGCATATCGCACCAACCATCTCGGCGGAGAGAGATAGTCATCCATCAACGAGTCATAGGCCGGAATTCCTCCGGTTTGCCACACAAAACGGTCATCGGTTCCCAGAGGCTGACTGACCCGGGTAAGCGTGCGATAAGATTCGGGGAGTTCAATACCCCTCCGAGTCAGCTCGGTTTGGGCATAGTCGATTGCCTCGGTTTTGCGCAAATGCAAGGGGATGGTCTGTTGATCAAATGATGTGAATACCAGCCACAGTACAATTCCGGCGAGTCCCACTCCCCAAAGAGCTCTCCTGCACCCGGTGGAAATGGAGGTGGAGACCGGTTGATCCATTGATTCGTCGATTGTCTTTGGAAGGGGTGGAGACCATGTTCGATTGAGAAAGGGTTTAATCGACAGCCATTTCCCGGTGCGCAAACGGGAGACGAGAATCACCCAAAGGGGTACCAGGGTAAGAACGATCACCAGGGCACGGTCCACCCATATGCCGTCGGCAGTAGAGACGAACAAAGGCAAGGCAATCCAGACCACATCGACGGTAAAATGAGCGATAATCACCGGCAAGAGTCCAAAAACCAGATAGATGACCCCGTAAAACAGAAACGGTACAAACAACTCGGCGATACGTGCATATGCCGGTTGTTGCGGATAATTGGCATGACCGGCACCAAAGACCAGTGCCTGCAGAATCAGGGCGCCAACCAGCCACACGCCTGTTTTTCCAAACCGGCGGCCCAACAGAACCGCACCGGCGAGAGGGATGGCTCTGAACAGCGTCTCTTCCCAAAATCCGGCATGCAATGAAATGGCAATGGAAGAGAGCCAGGGGAAATAGGTGGCCAGGAGGTCCGGTTGAAACAACACGTCCGAGGGAGACCACCACCCCAAAACCCGACTGGCAACCCAGTAAAAACCGATGACATAGGCAAACGTCAAGGGCACCCACAGATATCCTCCCAGAGTCAGTCCCCAGACATGTGGAGTCGAGGCCGGTTCCTTGCGCCACAGTTTCCAGAACTGGGCGTGGTGGGGAAACGCCTTGCGGGATAGACTCTCTGCCACCATAAACGTCACGGCCAGAAGCAGAGTTTCGCCGATGAACACACCGATAAACAACAGGAACCGTTGCAGATAAAAGTTGGTGGGCGATAATGCCGTATCATAATTCATCCACATGAGTGGCCAGCGATTGACGAGCATGAACACTTGCAGCAAAGCGATAAACGCTGCCCAGATCAGAGGTTTTCGCCACAAAAGATACCGCTGTTTCAACAGATAAAACAAACCGATGAGAATCCCCACCACCCCATAGAGCAGAACGATAATGCCCATGCCGAACATCGACAGCATCTCATTGCGAGACCGCATCTCTTCATAGCGTCGGTCAAAGGCGTCCGGCACCTTGACCAGCCGCTGCAATCCCGTCAGCTGATCCCCAGCCACGGTGAGCTGCAATCGATAAAAGGCCTGGCCTATCTGCTCATCGGTGCGTTCATAGACAAAGGTATGATCCGTCCGACCGCCGAGACGCACATCTTCCGAGCTCTCGACCAACTGATACGGCGAAAAGTCGACCTGCCATTCAGATCGCGCCAGGTCCTCGGCGATGGTGCGGGCGGAATCCGCCGGAATGGAGGCTCCCGGATCATCCTCAGGGAGCCGGGATGAAAAGCCATAGGGATCCCCATTGGGTTTGAACATGACAAGTGTCTCGAGAGATTCTCCCGAACGGTAGTGACGAACTGTCCAGATATACGGATGATAGAGTCCGCTTTGCATCATCTCTCTCAACGCCTCGTTGCCGCCCGCCTCCAACTCCACATAATACTGGACCTGCTGGTCCCCTGAAAAAGACGCGGCCTGATCGTACTCCTCCGGGCCCCACTGATAGCGACCCGCCAGTTCATCCGCTTTTTGCAGGGCCGCTTCCCGGTCCATCTGCAAATCCATGCTGACAATCGGAAACGCCTGAGGAAAAAAGATCACGGCGACAAACGTACTCAACGCAGCAAGAAGGACAAAGACAATCCAGGTGATGGGTTTTCTGAACATGGTGGGTCCCCTTATTCCATGAGTGGTTATGACAGGCTTGGGCTACAAGACTCATGCCGATTGGCAAAGTTATTCTTTTGGCTCTGGAAAGATCGTATGGGGCTCTCGGTTGTGCAGAAACATTGAAACCGTGGTGGGACTTGACCTTTCCCACGCTGTTATTATAATATCCGAATTCTAAAATAGACTTTCAAACAAAATAATTCTCTAATCTAAACAATCGGTCGGCAGACAAACAGGGTTTTCGTTCCGCATCAAAAGGGTAAAGCCTGTAGATAACCATATCACAGACCCGGTGAAACAGCCCCCCCGTCTGCAGAATAGATCGGAATAAGGTAAAACAAGCCGGAACAGATCAGACTCATAAAGTGGACCCAAACCTTGCCCAAAATCCTCTTTTTTATTTCAACCGGATTCAGTGTGCTTCTGTACGGAATGTTCAGTGCGAAATTTAATCTTTTTCCGTATCCGGCGATCAACGAGGTGTTACAGGAGGCGGGCAAGATCTTTCGCTCTGCTGAAAACAACGAGTGGTATTACCGCGATACATCTTTTACCCGGCACATTCCCACCCACCATCCGGAACGAATGCAACCGGGTCCAACCCTGATCACCTCTATGGCAGCGAATCATGAACTCTCGGTCAGGGTGTTCACCCCGTCCGGTAACGTGATCCATGAATGGAATCCGGACTGGTTCGAACTCTGGCCCGACTGCAGTCATCTTCCGGAAGAGCGGGTGCCCAAGTCAAAACCGGGAACACATATTCATGGCTGCCTGCTCATGGACAATGGAGATCTGGTGTTTAATTTCGAACAACTGGGTCTGGTCCGGGTGGACGTATGCGGGGAGGTCCGATGGCGCTTGCCCTGTCTCACCCATCATTCAGTTACCACAGATGCATCCGGTAACATGTGGATTTGTGGTGAACTCGTTCATCAGCACGATCTTCCACAATTCAAAAGCCTAATCCCACCGGTTTATGAACCGACTCTTTTAAACGTCTCTCCGGACGGCAAAGTCCTCAGGGAAATCAGACTCTTTGATATCCTCAAAAAGAACCACCTTAACGGACTGTTGATCCTATCTACCCTTTTGAACGAAAACACCCGCGTCACCGGCGATCTTTTGCATTTGAACGATGTCGAATCCTTTCCCGCCACATTGCCCGAGGGCAGTTTTAAAACCGGTGACCTGCTGGTTTCCCTTCGTAATATCAATACCGTGCTCGTTCTGGATGCAGAGAATTTGACGGTGAAATACAAAACCACGGGTGACGTTGCCCGGCAGCATGATCCCGATTTTATCGACGGATACACCCTGTCTGTATTCGACAACAACAACATCCGTCTGGGACCGGAGCCGCCACAGAGCAGGATCGTTATAAAGGGAGTAAATGGCCGCGTCGATAGCACCTATTATTCCGGTACCGCAGAGGAGCCGTTTTTTACCGAAATCATGGGAAAGCATCAGTGGCTCGAAAACGGCAATCTGTTGATCACTGAATCCATGCGGGGACGTGTATTTGAAATCGATCGTTCCGGACGTATCGTCTGGGAGTTTGTCAACATTATCAAACCCGGAGTTGCAGGCATTGTCGAACAGGCCACGCGGCTCTCGCCGCGATTTGATCATACCTTTTTTCAGACACAGATCAACAGAAACAAATAAACCCGATGTTATCAGCGGACCGAGTGTTTTATATCCCCCCCTTTTCTGTCAGTATCACATTATACTTGCATGATACATTCATAATAATTATGGTTTAAAAAGGCAATCAGTCGAATCGGAGGATTGGATGACCGGTCAAAAGCCGGCAAATGGCTAACAGTAGCGAGCGAGTTGCCGGTTTTTGTCTTTTTGCCCGCCCATACCATAGCCGCCTTTACCGGCTATCTGTTACGTTCCGCTCTGTTCGGATTCCACCCCGATTGAACGAAGCGGATTTCCCTGCCCGTTCTCACATGAATCTCCCGGAGGTCACATGAAACCCAATATCGTATTCATCCTTGCCGACGACATGGGATATGGTGATTTCAGCGCCGTCAACAAGGGACTGTCCGACACACCGGCTTTGGATCAACTGATGGCGGAGAGTGTCTGCTTTACGCAGCAATACACCGCCTCTCCCGTCTGCAATCCATCCAGAGCCTGTCTGATGACGGGACGGTATCCCCACCGGACGGGATCCATCGATACGCTGGAATGGCGGGGGCTGGAACGTTTGGCCTTACGGGAGACCACACTGGCAGACGTTCTCCGGGACAACGGGTACACCACAGGGCTGGTGGGGAAATGGCATCTCGGTGCCTATGACCTGCGATACCATCCCATGAATCGCGGATTCGACGAAACGGTGTGCTTTCGCAATGGCATGCACGACTATTATGACTGGCGGCTGGAATATGACAGTAGGGTCGTTCGGACCGATGGACGGTATCTCACCGATGTGTGGACGGAGGAGGCGGTCGATTTTATTCATCGCCATCAAAAAGAACCCTTTTTCCTGCACGTCACCTACAACGCTCCCCACACCCCCCTACAGGCTCCCGAAGAGGAGATCAAACCCTTTCTCGATACCGGCACCTTTACCCGGGGTGTCAGTACACTCTATGGTATGTTGCATCGCATGGATACGGGAATCGCCAACATTCTGCAGGCCCTCAAAGAATGCGGGCTGGAGGACAATACCATCGTCATGTTTACCAGTGACAACGGTCCTCAATTTGGGGGAGACGGCGACGAGTGCCTCGATCGATACAATTGTGGACTGCATGGAGCCAAAATGCTCGTCTATGAAGGCGGGATTCGGGTACCCTTGTTGTTGCGATGGCCGGATGGTCTGGAAGGAAACCGCGTCATCCGGGATATGGTTCATTTCAGCGACTGGTTCCCGACGCTTCTGGCCATGGCAGACATACCCCTGCCACAGCATCTAAAAATCGATGGTATCAATATGCTGCCCGTGATCCGTGGTGAAAACGGCAAGGTGTGTACCAAACGATTCTGGCAATGGAATCGGTATACCCCCCTCGCCACCAGCAATGCCGCCGTGCGGGATGGCGACTGGAAGCTGGTCCGGCCGGCCATACGGGAGGCGATGACAGCCCCCTGCAGCGATCCCTGGTTGCAGATCTCCATGTATACCCCGGAAAAACTCATCGCGGGTGGACTCGTTCGGGGCCCCGACCCGAGAGGACCTGTTCCCGACCCGCCACCCCCCGAGCTGTACAATATTGCCACAGACCCCTTGGAAAAAACCAATCTGGCAGACCGGTATCCCAACCGGGTTCACAAACTGCTTGCGGAACTGGAGACATGGTTTGAAAAAGTGGAACGGGAAAGAGCCACCATCGATGACGTCTGGTAGCAGGACCGGATCAATGACCGGTACAGCCTGTTTGCAACGGCAGGAAAACATTCGGAATGTACGGCACCCTTGCCCCCCCTCACCCTGACACCGCCCCGCCGGGGGCAAGGGAACCGCCTGATCGACCTCCCGACAATCGTTATCTATACTTAGAACCTCTAGATCAACTCAAAGGTTCCAGACGTGTCTACACCTCACACGTCCCTTTCTCTATTTGAGATACACCATTTTGTCCCACACCTGTTCCTCCTCACCTCGCAGACGGTAGTAATACACGCCACTGGCAATAGAGGATCCGTCGTCCGACCGTCCCATCCAGGTGCAGGTATGGGTCCCGGCCGACATCCATTCATCTACTAATCGCCTGATCAACCGGCCATTGGATGTGAAAATATCGACATGAACATTCTGTCCCCGATCCAAACTGAACTCTATCGTTGTGGATGGATTGAATGGATTGGGATAATTGTCCACCAGTGATACGGTCTGAGGTCTTTTATATCGCCGTTGGCTAACAGCTGTAACTGACGGCTGAACCAGCCAAAAGTGAAGATCCCGCTTGGGGTTGCCTCCTGCATGTTTTAATTTATAAACAGTTATATTTTGTCGACCATCATCTCCATTGAATTCTGTATAGATCATCCGTCCATCCGGATAAAAATCAGAATCCTCGGTCTTGACAATTTCGAGATACCGATTTGTCTTTAAAGAATCAAACTTTAATAAAAATCCATAAAACCGGTTCGCTTTTATCTCTATGTTTTCGACATCAAACTGGAGGTAGACAGCTTCGCCATCCTTCATTACTGCCGGCAACCGTCCACCCTGACTGCTTACAGTATCATCCGGAACGGTCATCCCGTCTACGTTTGGAAACGTATACACATCCAGATGAAACGGCGCTCCGGCACAGGCATCGAGATCCTCCTGCGTGGAATAACCGGAAATCTCGACGATGATTTTGTCCAGCGTAAACGCTTCAGACACCCTGAAACTCTGGCCCAGATCACGATAGGGGGGATCGAAGGGACTCGTGGGATCATAGATCCAACCCGATTTGTTGTTGGGGCGATCCACCACATCATTATAGACCACAATGTTTGGATCGGACTGTCCTTCAGGGGCCTCGATCAGATCGACAGTAACTTGCGCAGGTGCCTGTGCCGCGATCAGGATGATTAAACACAATATGCTGATGCGAATCTCCATGATGTCCTCCTGTATGGTTGCCTTGTGTATGAAACATACACATTCTTGTAATGTGCTTTATTGAGATATATCACATTTCTGCTGTGTTTATCATTTTTTCGGTGTCATTCACTTCACATGTCTTCACAGCACATCTGCAAAACAAAACAGGTAGCAACTGCAGTCCCGACGCCTGGAGGGTTTGCACCGTTCACAGCTTGCTTTCCCCACTGTTTCTGACTATATTGTATAAAATCAAAGGCCGTTGCCAAAGGGTGCCAGACGAGATTAGCGTTCTGATGGCAGGATGTCCTCATTCGGTCAATCCCTGTCACCACTTGTCGCGACGGTTTTTCAATATGCTGACGATTGTATATCCCTGGAGTTCTCATGTCCCTACACCTCTTTGACTGCCAGGCAGGATTCGGTGGAACCACTTCCGGATCGCGGCATATCCCGACCGATTCCGATCTGGCAACGCACTATAAACGCCTCGACATTGATGGCGGCCTGATCCGAATTGCACCGGTGGAGATGGAGACCGATATCGAATTGACAAACAACAAATTGTATACGGCATGTGAAAAACATGATCAATGGATTCCCTGTCCGGTGGTGATGCCCAATACCGGAAATGACTGGCTGGATGAAGAAGAGCAGGTGGATCTGGCCATTCGAAACCGGTCAGGGGCGGCATGGATTCGTCCAGAAACCGACTATTGGTTTGTGACCCCCTGGATTAGCGACCAACTGTTCCAGGCCATGCAGGATCGACGTCTCCCCCTGTACCTCAGCCACGAACGGGTTTCTCTGGAAACCGCCGCTCGAGTGGCCGGACGTTTCCCCGACCTGCCCGTTATCCTGGCCGATGTCAACTATCGTGAACATCGGATGTATGCCGCGTTGCTGGAACATGCACCCAATATCCGGCTGTCCATTGGAACCCGGTTTACGGTTCATGGAGGCATCGAACAGCTGGTTCATCGGTTCGGTGCCGAACGGCTGGTGTTCGGAACCGGGTTTCCCGACAGCGAACCCATGGGAGCGGCCATGCAACTGATCTATGCGGAACTCCCCGAAACCGCAAAACAAAAAATCGGTACAGAAAACGCGATGCACCTTTTGGAGGCCATCATCAAATGAAAACACTGTTCGAAACGGCCCGTCAGGGAGACCCTCTGGGCCTGGAGATTATCGACATGCATGGTCATCTTGGCCGGATCGGATTCACCGTCCCCTCGCTGTCGCCCGGCAGTCTGGTGGACTCAATGGACCGGCTGGGGATCCGATCCATTGTGTGCAGTCATCATCGCTGCATGACCCGGGATACGGAATGGGGTAACGCACAACTGGTGGATATGATGCACGCTCATCCCGGCCGAATCCTGGGATATATCATCGTCTATCCGGATTCCAGACAATACGTCAAGGAAAACACCGAATACTGGCTGCAGCAGGGGATGATCGGCCTCAAATTTCATGACAATAACGGATTTCGCTATGACGACCCGGCATACGAACCGGCCTATGCCCTGGCCGATCGATACCATCTGCCCATGCTGTTTCATACGTGGGGAGCCGATCACGAATTTCAAATTCTCTCGGATGTCGCAGCCAGCCATCCCAACACCTCCGTCCTCATGGCTCACGCCGGAAGCAAACAGATCGAGGGCTATATCGACACCGCCCAGCAACAGCCCAACATCTACCTGGAACTGGCTTTCAGTGGCTCATACATCGGATTGGTGGACACACTCGTCTCCTCCGTAGGAGATCACAAGGTGATCTGGGGATCGGATGCCATTTTTATCAATCAGGCCCATCAGTTGGGCAAGGTGATCGGCGCCAACATCCCCGACACATCGAAACGGCGCCTGATATCGGAAAATGCGCTGGAGATCCTGGACCGCATCCAGCTCCCATCCTGAGTCCTGACAATGCGACTCGAACTCCGGCGGCACGTCGGTTCTGTGAGAGCATCCGGATGACACGTTAAATGTATTGGAGGCGACATGTCCCTTTCCCCGCATATCCGCGAGGGCCAGCGTTCCGACATCGATACACTGGTGGACTTTAATTGTGCAATGGCGCTGGAGACAGAAAACAAAGCACTGGACCCGGAACGGGTTAAAAAGGGAGTGACCCATCTGTTCGATCGACCGGAACGAGGCTTTTATCTTGTCGCCAGAGTGGATCGGCAGACCGTGGCCAGCCTTATGATCACCACCGAATGGAGTGACTGGCGCGATGGCGATTTCTGGTGGATTCAAAGCGTATACGTACGTCCGGAATGGCGGCGACAGGGAATCTTTAAAGTGCTCTATCAGGAGGTAGAGCGGCGGGCCCGTGAACACGCGCAGGTATGTGGATTGCGACTCTATGTGGAAACTGAAAATCATACAGCACAGCAAACCTATACAGCCCTGGGCATGAAACGTACCTCCTATCATCTGTTTGAAACAGAGTGGTCGCCATAACCCATCGGAATCCAATTATGTCAGAATTTGAATGGACATTACAACTTCGGCTGTTGCTGGCACTGGCCCTCGGTTTCCTCGTGGGGCTGGAACGGGAACAGTCCGCGTTGCGGGAACAGAAAAAAATTTACGCGGGTGTCCGTACCTTTACCATCATCAGCCTGTTCGGCTTTGCGTGCGCCTGGCTGTCCCGTCTTGGCATGGAGATAGCGATTCCGGCCGGACTGGTGGCTCTGGCCATCCTGATCGTCGCCGGCTATTATACCAAAACCGGTGTCGGCCATGTGGGCTGGACCAGCGAAATCGCCGCATTGCTTACCTTTCTCGTCGGAGTGATGGCGTTGCTGGCGGATGTCTGGCTGGCGCTGGCATTGGGTATTATCAATACCGTACTGCTGTCCGAGAAAACCCATCTGGAGAAACTGGTGGAGCGTTTGGATAAAACCGATTTTCTCGCCGTTTTGAGGTTTTTGATCGTCACCCTGATCATTCTGCCCGTCCTTCCGGATCAGGACTATACCATCTATGACCTCAACCCACGCCAGATCTGGAAAATCGTAATCCTGGTCTCGAGTATCGGGTTCGTGGGATATATTCTCTCCAAACGATTTGGCAGCAAAACCGGGTTACGCGTATCCGGCATTCTGGGAGGCTTGATTTCCAGTACAGCGGTGGCTGTGGCCAGCGGACGCATCGCACAGCGCAATCCGGATCATACCCCACTCGCCTTGCAGAGTTCTATCCTGGCCAGCAGCGTCATGTATCTGCGGATTCTGGGGCTTGTTGCCATACTCAACACCTCTCTCGTCCCTCATCTGGCCTGGCAGACCATTGTGCTCGCGGCGATTGGTGGTGCACTCTCGTTGGGCATCAAAGAAAAAAGCAGTGATCCTCCTCGAGCCATCGAGACACATCAAAATCCGTTTGAAATCAAACCGGCTGTGCTCTTTGCACTTTTGTTCACCATCGTAACCGTCCTGACCACTGTGGTCACCAACGCCTTTGGCATCGGGGGACTCTATGCTCTCGCCGCCATCGTGGGTGTCACCGACATCGATCCCTTTGTCCTCTCCCTGGCCGAGGGTGGAGATCAGGCCATCTCCACACTTGTGGCCGCCGTCCTCATCGCGATGATGAGCAACACCTGGGTCAAAGGAATCTATTTCAGCGTCCTCACTCAAAGGCACAATTCGAGCACGCTCTGGCGCTATTCCGTATGGGCGGTGCTGCATATTCCCGTTCTGTTGCTGAGTTAACCAGATTTCAATGGAGTCAATATGATATCCCGTTCTGAACGAACCCGCATGAACGATCTCTATCATGCTATCAACCATCACCCCCGTAAGCATATGACCCATTTGCCAACCGTTATTCATCCCCTGGACCATCTGTCGAAACCGTTGGATGGTTTTCAGTTGTGGATCAAGAGAGATGATCGCACGGGACTGGCAATGGGGGGCAATAAAGCCCGAAAACTGGAATTTCTCATTGCCGACGCGCTGAAAGCCGGTGCCGACACCCTGATCACCGCAGGGGGGCCGCAGTCCAATCACTGCCGTCAAACGGCAGCGGCAGCCACGCTGGCCGGTATGGAATGCCATCTTGTATTGGGGGGCTCCCCACCCGAGGCAGAACACGGCAATCTGATCCTGGACCGCCTGCTGGGTGCCCACCTGCACTGGATCTCACCAAGCCGGCGATCCGAACGAATGCAAGAGCTCGCAGAGGAACTGAAAAGCCAGGGACAACAGCCCTATATCATCCCCGTTGGCGGGTCCAATCTAGTGGGGACCCGTGGCTATGTACTGGCCATGCTGGAACTGAAACAACAAATGCTGCAGAAGAATATCCGGATCGATACCATTGTCTTTGCAACAAGTTCCGGAGGGACGCATGCCGGTCTCACCGTGGGAGCAAAGGCCCTGGACATGGACGTCCGGTTGCTTGGGATCAGTATCGACCGGGTGACGACAGGTCCTGAATCCTATTCCCTGGAACTGGCCGAGCTGGCCACACAAACCGCTCATGGTCTTGATCTCAATGTTCGCTTTTCCCCGGATGACTTTGAAATCAACACCCATTATCTGGGGGACGGCTATGGGGTGATGGGAAATCTGGAACGGGACGCTATCACTCTGATGGCGCGCAGCGAAGCCATACTGCTCGATCCGGTCTATACCGGAAGGGCTATGGGCGGATTGTTGGATCTGCTTGAAAAAGGAGTTCTTTCACCCAAAGAATCCATTTGTTTCTGGCATACGGGCGGAGCCCCCGCGCTGTTTGCTTATGGCAGCGAGTGGGTCTGAACACCAATCGACGCCGATCTCTCAAAAGACAGGAACACAACTCATCATTTCTCGACCACTTGTAGACTGGAGGATTTTTCGTGCTCATCATCCCGGACACCTATGAACCTGCATTGGGACTACGCGATACCGAACAAGCCATTCAACTGATCAAGGATTTTTTTCAGACCAATCTTGCCTTTGAACTGAACCTGACTCGGGTCACCGCTCCGCTGTTTGTGCAAAGCGGCACCGGAATCAACGACGACCTGAACGGAGTCGAACGTCCCATTGATTTCTCCGTTCCCGGCATGAACGGTACCACAGCCGAAATCGTACAATCCCTGGCCAAATGGAAACGCGTGATGCTGGCCGACTATGGCTTCAAACCGGGAGAGGGACTCTATACCGATATGAATGCCATTCGGCCGGACGAAACGCTGGACAATACCCACTCTCTGTATGTTGATCAATGGGACTGGGAGCGGGTCCTCACGCCGGAACAACGGACACCCCGGCTTCTGATCCGGACCGTCAATATGATCTATGATGTGATCCGGAGGACGGAAAAATATGTCTGTCATCGCTATCCGGGAATCGACCCCATCCTGCCGGACCGGATCACCATCCTTCACACGGAAGACCTCAGGCAACGCTATCCGGACCTGTCACCCAAAGATCGTGAAATCCGAATCTGCCGGGAGCATGGAGCCGTGTTTCTGATGGGCATCGGCGCTCCATTGGGCGATGGCCATCCACATGACGGCCGGGCGCCGGATTACGATGACTGGTCCACGGTGTCTTCGGATGGTAACGTGGGGCTCAACGGAGATATTCTGGTTTACAATCCGGTTCTAAAGTGTGCGTACGAACTGTCCTCCATGGGTATTCGTGTCGATGCAACCGCCCTGAAACGACAGCTGGC
>CAYPUH010000011.1:19614-33798 GCA_964413725.1 uncultured Cytophagia bacterium | reverse complement strand
AGCCAGCCGGCACTGGCCATCCGGACTGCAATGCACCCTAGCCGGGGATGGACCCCTAAAAACCCAGATTCAGGCCAGAATCAAACAACACCATCTGCCGTTTCAGATGGTGGGATATCAGCCACATCACGAAATCAGTCGACTGTTTCAAACCGCCCGGTTGTTTGTCTTTCCCGCCCGCGTCGAACCGCAGGGCGTCGCCATGATGGAAGCCCTTGCGTGCGGTGTACCCGTGATTGGAGCCCGCTCCGGCGCAATCCCAGAGACGGTGAGACACGAGGTCAACGGCCAACTCTATTCACCCGGAGATTCTCAGGCTCTGGCCACCTGTATAACCGACTTGCAGTCAATGGAATCATATAACAGGATTCAACAGAACACGCGCGCCAGCATTCTCCACCAGTGTCACAACCGGTTTGAGACCAGACTCCTTGCTATGATGTCTCATATAGTGCACCCGCCAGAAATGGAAACCCATCAGCCCTGTCGTAAACCGACTCTTGAAGGAAAAAAACAGATCCCCTAGACATGTATACCTGTCATCGACTCAAAACAATCGAGGAGATCAACACCCTCCGAACCCAGTGGTCCCGTCTCATGGCCCAAGCACCCGTGCGCACGATCAATGACGATTTTGACTGGATCCTGCTGTTATACCAAACCTTTGGAAACACAAGGGATAATGCCTGTTGTGTCGTAAAAACCAACGATAATATCGTCGCCATACTGCCGCTCATACGCCGGACGCTCCAAATACGATCCCTGTTGCCCTGGCATGAATGGGTACATATCGGTGAAAAAAGCGGGATCACCGATTTCTACGCCATGGCATTGCATCCGGACCACCCGGATGCCATTCCGGTCTGGTTAAAGCATACATGGAAAGAGGAAGCCATCCAAAGTATCCATCTGAACGGGCTTTATTCTCCCATGCCGTTCACGAGAGCGTGCCAAAAATATCTGTCCTGTGATCTGCAAGGACAGAACATTGTGCACATTTCCATGCACCGCACCACGTGGGAACAGGTATATCAAAACTTTAGTCGAAACCACCGACGCGAGTTAACCAAACGAAGACGCAAGCTGGACCATGCAGGTACCTGGCATCTGAAAACGAATACAGACATCGACCCAGACTCTGCCATGGCCGATATCCGCAGACTCCATCGCACCCGGCAACACCAGCTCGGGAGAACCAGCATATTCGACGACTCGCGATTCAAACAATTCATGGATCGTATTCTCGCTCATTATCAGCAAGAACAGTGTCTCGACTATTCACTCCTGGTGCTGAACGGTCGCGCCATATCCTTTACCCTGGGTTTTGTATACGACAACCGTTATTACCACTGGCTGATCGGATTCGATCCGGCCTGTGCGTCCCTGTCCCCCAACAAATGTCATCATGCCTTTTTGATCAAGGCGTTGCTCGGCAGGGGGATTTCGGAATTCAACTTTATGCGCGGTGAGGCCGACTATAAATATCGATGGTCCGGCCAGACCCGGGCCCTCTATGAAACCCGTATCTGGAACCCACAAACCCGGTATAGTACCCTGCTGAAAACACTGAAAGGTATATCCAGACGGCGCCTTTCACGGGTGAACTCAGGATCCCCGGAGGTCAGGCTATGATGACGTTGCCGGCAGATGCACCTGTCGTATCCGGTATACGGCAATCCCCTGAACCGGACTCGCTTGTATCGGTGATCATTGCCACCTACAATCGTCGGGAAAAGGTCATACGAGCCATTAACAGTGTCCTCGATCAGACCTATCCGTCAATCGAAGTCATCGTGGTGGATGATGGATCGACCGATGGCACACCTGAAGCCCTGGAGAGACGATTTGGGAATCGAGTCCAGCTGGTTAAAAGCAGACATTGTGGCAATCCAAATGCGGTCCGCCAGCAAGGTCTCGACCGGGCAAAGGGGCAATGGATTTCATTTCTCGATTCGGATGACTGGTTGTGTCCGGACAAGGTGTCCAGACAGGTGGATTATCTGCAACAGAATCCCGGGTGGGGTGCTGTCTATTGTGATATGAAACGAGTCGATGCGCAGGGCACTCTGTTGTCCGAGTCGTGGTTTGGAGACCGATCCCGGATGCGCGAAGGGAATCTCTTTCCCATCGTGCTGAGTATCTTCCAGCCCGGTCAAAAAGGGTATGAACTCTATCTCAACTGGTTGCTGATCCGACGTGAGGTATTACAACAAACCGGAGGATTGAATACACGGCTGCCCTTTCTTGAAGATTGGGAGTTCGTTCTTCGACTCTGCGCCCATACACGCATAGGATGTCTCCGGCAAAGCCTGGTCGTCGCAGAACGTGGAACGGGAAGCAATTATGCTGAGCAGTATCATCCTGCCTATCATAGCGACCCCGCCCGCTTTGCGCTCCCGGTTCTCAACAATCTATTGAGCCTCGACCTGCCAGTCCCCGGACGACTCATCAAACGGGCAAAATCTCAGGTACTGCTGCGTTCCGCATCCCGGCGCTTTAAATCACACCACTATAAACAGGGCTGGTCGTATTGGTGGCAGGCAGCCAAACAGTGGCCCCTGCAACCTGCCATACTCACATCTTTGATTTATGGTCTTTATTCAAAAGGGCGAATGCGATGAAAAATCCGGCAGCTGCTGTTTCGGCAAAAAGATCATTGGTTTCGCTGATCATCATTCTGGTGCTGCTTTCACTGGCGGAATACCGGATCATCTACCGCCTGCATGGGGGCAGACACCAAATCACCGGATTGGGGCATCAGGAAGAACTGCTGGTCGAAGGCGGTTCAAAGTACAAAGTCTGGACCAACAGGCTTTTGGGTCCCTACCTCATCCGGGGCTGCTCGGATATTTCGGGGCTTCCCTGGCACTCCTGTTTCCTCTTACTGGCCGTATCGTCGCTTATCGGGCTCAATTGTCTTGTCTTTGTCTTTTCCTATCGATTGCTGCAGCATTCCCGGATGGCATTCGTTTATACAGCGGCCTTTATGGGGGCATTTGTTTTGTTGCAACACTATTATATCTATATATGGGACTGGATTGACCTGTTGGTATTCACTCTGTTCGTTTATGGGGCGCTGCGTCAGTATTCTCTGGGATTTTTTGTTCTCCTCTTTTTCCTTGAACTATTAAACCGGGAAGCAGCGCTCTTTATCGCTCTCTATATCATTCTGCTCGCGTTCGATTTCCGGCACTTTCGCTTGCGATCTCCCCGCACGGTCCTCACCGGTAGCGCTTTGGCTATTATCGGAATAGGATTTATCAAAACGAGTCGCGACCTGTTGTTCAAAGGGGTTCTTTCGAACCAGGAATACTATATCGGCATGGTTGGAGAATTTGGCAACGAAGTTCATTTGTGGTCAAATATTGAATTTTTGGCGACAACACCCTATTATCTGATCACCTCTTTTGGACCTGCATTTAATATCGTTATCACAGTCTTTGTGGTTGCGATCACTCTCTTTTTTATTCATGCGATGATCCGGGGGGATTCATCTGAGCGACGGTTGGCTGGTGTCGCCCTCGCCATTGAAGGGTCCATTCTGACCGTTGGGCTGGTTATGGAGACACGAATGTGGCTTGTGCTTCTTCCCTTTATTCTGTTTATCCATCTGCATCAAAAACGAGACAAGTCTTTGCTGTTTTCTGAAACGACGGTAACAGCAGACGGCGATGTGACAGCAGCCGAATCTCATGAATCCGAAAAAATCAAACCGGCGAAACAGCTCCTCGCCATGGATTCGAACAGCAAAGCCGAACACAATTCTCCTGTTCGCATGCAGAAACAACGACATTCATTATGATCTACTGTACCATTACCATAGACACAGAGTGTGACAAGGGCCCGGGATGGACCGTTCAGCATCCGTTGCGGTTTACATCGGTTCGACACGCCATCCCCGAACGTCTGACGCCCATATTTCAGGCGTTTGGTGCACGACCCACCTATCTGATCAGTTCCGAAGTCCTTTGGGATCGGGCCAGCATCGAGGCACTTGACTGGGCGGCAGATCAGGGTGCGGAACTGGGAACGCATCTTCATGGCGAGTTTGAGGATCCACGACCGGACTGGCAGGCGAAACGAACCTCGATCATGCAAAACAGGTACCCGCCTTCCCTGGAATACCGAAAGCTCAAATCCCTGACACACCGCTTTCAGGACGTGTTGGGTCGATCGCCGCGCTCATTCAGAGCCGGGAGATTCGGCTTGAGTCAAACCACGTTTGCCAGTCTGAGTCATCTGGGATATCTCGTGGACAGTTCCGTAGCTCCATTTTCACACTGGAAAGACGAGGTTCACTTTTTTGGAGCACCCCAACAACCTTATTTCCCGCACAAAACGGATCCCCTGAGGCAGGGGTCATTTCACCTGTTGGAAGTCCCTGTCAGCATCGGATTGACATGGTGGGAATATATGCCGCGCTTTGTACTCCGAAGGGTTCCCCAAACACGATTCTTTTGGGGCGTCTTTTTGAAATATTTGCAACTCAAATCCCATTTTGCACTCACATGGCTGAGACCGAGCTGGTCCACCGAATCGCAGATGAATCACCTCGTCGATCATATTATCCATAAAGAGGCCCAAAACGGGCGCCCCGTACTCCTCAATATGATGTTTCACTCTGTGGAATACTCTACAAACTGTTCTCCCTATTCGTTGAGTGAAAGCGATGTACAGCGGTTTTCTACTCGCTTATCCGCCGTGCTGGATCGCATGGCTGCTCGCTCGGTGCAATTTATCACCCTCTCAGAAGCATATGAGGTATATTCGACCTGATGTCTGCACCCGTTCATATCATTCATGTCATTGGCTCCGGCAAATGTGGAGGAGCCGAGCGGTTTGTGCACCAACTCGCGCGGACTCAGCAGCAGATCGATAACGATATTCGTGTCACGATTGGATATCGACAGATGAATGGCTGGCTTTCAATGCACGATGTGGAAAATATCAATCGATGTCATTGTCCGGACATCAAATCGGTTCGGGCCTTTATCCGGCAGATTCGGGCGTTCAGGCAGTACGATCTTGTTTTTTTCCACGGCGTGTATCTTTTTCATTTTTTTGCCGCAATGCTCAGCGGTCGAGCGGCACTCTATTTTATGCACGGTAACCGTTTGAACAGTCCACCTATCCGACAAACCGTAAAAACGACCATCCGGTCCGGAAAACGGTTTTCCCGGAGAGGATTGAGACGCCGTATTCGCAAACTGTGCTATGTCGCCTTTTTAAAATGGGGTGCACGACGCGTCTACGTTCCCAGTGCGTCCTTTGCCAGAATCGCCAGACGTCGATATTTTCTAGCGGCTTCACGTCTTATCGTTCAACCTCTGGGTATCGATCCGGCCTCCTACAGGACAAGCGACACAATGCCTGCAACCGATATGAATATTGAGAGAGCCTGTCAGATCGGTTGTGTGGCCGGTTTCCGCAGAGTCAAACGCATCGACCGGTTGATCCGGGCGTTCCACACTCTGGTTAGCGACCATCCGGATCTCGATATAACCCTTGTCATCATTGGAAATGGCAAAGAACGTGACGCCCTAAAAGAACAGGTGGCCACCCTGGACCTGAATCATCGGATCCACTTTACCGGTCAGGTACAGGATATCGGAGCCTATTATCCCCGCCTGGATATACTGGTGCTCCCCTCCGAGATTGAAAGTTTTTCCCTCGTGGTGGCCGAGGCGATGTGGTTCGGGATTCCACCGGTCGCCTTTTCGTCCTCCGGCGGCCCGGCAGATCTGATCTCTGCAGCAGGACTGCAGACTTTGGTGCGGGATGAAAAAGAACTGAGTGAGCGACTCTATCGCCTTGTCTCCGATCCTTCATTTCGACAGCATCAAAGCCGGAGAGCGAGCCATTATGCCCGGCAGTCCCTTCATATCGACACCGTGGCCCGGCGTTTGAATCGACACCTGAAAGAATTCTTTGCCGCATGACCTTATTACGTCAAGAAAATAAACACCGGCCCTGGTACCGCTGGGCTTATCCTCTGCTACCGGTATCCCTTGAAGGGAAAACCCTGCTGGATATCGGTGGTGGCGCATCGGAAACATCACAGTACATATCCCACCGGGGAGCCCGGGTGACTCTTATCGATATTGATCCCAACAACGTTCAACATGCCCGGGAAAAAGGGATCGAGGCAACGGTGTGGGATGTCAACCAACCCCTGACATGGATTCAGTCAAATTCCATCGATGGCATCCTGCTTTTGGACGTGATCGAACATATCTGGCAAACCGAAGTACTGATGGCAGAACTGGAACGTATACTCAGGCCGGACGGTTTTATTCTTCTGACAACGCCGAATATTGCCCATTTAAACAAGAGAATACAGTCTCTTCTGGGGGCCCCGCCCTTTGATGAGGGGTACCATTGCCGCTTTTTCACGGTAAGGACAATATCTGATCTTGTCGACCATCATAAACTGCGAGTGGCCAACGTCCATCACGCCACCTCGACCCTGGGTATAAACAGGATTCGTAGATGGTTTCGCAAGCCCCCGATCACACTCCCGATTCCGTTTTGGGCTCAGAATCTACTGGTTCGACATATCGTACTCTATCTGACAAAACAAACACATCGACAAGACACCTGAAATGAGATTTCTGTTTATCACAGAGAGCTGGCCAGAGGGGATCGAAAAACCTCTGCATGGATCGAGCGTGCAGGTGTATCATCTCTCCCGTGAATTGCGGGAAAAAGGGCATAGCGTTGGCATCCTGATTACGGGCGGGGGTGGCAGTGGAGATCCGGCCCGCTCCGGATTGCCAACGTTTCGCTGGGAAAAAGCCGCTCGACAGAGTATACAGGTTCTCCGACACCCCTCCGCTCGGCTGCTGCAGTCTGTTTCGCGCTTCCAGCCAGATATCATTTATCAACGCGGTAAACTGTCAGACTCTGTACTGGCCAGACGAATGAGCCAAAAACTGGACATCCCCTTTATATGGGCCAGCAATTCCGATAAAAGTGGTGATCGCCTTAAATATTTTCGCGGTCGCTGGCAGAAACCACATCGATGGAAAGGCGCGCCTATCGTTTATGCCGAAGCCCTTTTTGTCGATCTCTGTATCGAACACGCTATCCGATCCGCCGATCTGGTGCTGGCACAAACCCGAATCCAGCAGGAAAAGTTGTCAAACCATTTCAGCATGGAGGCTCACCTCCTGCGGTCGGGTCATCCCATTCCGAATTATACCGACCGTCAGTCAGAACGCTGTCGGGTTCTATGGCTGGCCAATCTTACGACCATCAAACGACCACTTTTGTTCGTCCAGCTTGCCAAAGCATGCCGGGATCTCGATGCGGATTTTATACTGGCTGGGTACCCGTCAGACAAACAATTGACAGAGCAGGTCAAGAAAAAAACAGATGCTCTGGACAACCTGACCTACACAGGGGCACTCTCGCTCAACCAGGCGGACGAACTCATAAAAACATGCGATCTTTTCGTGCTCACCTCCACACACGAAGGCATCGCCAACACCTTTATTCAGGCCTGTAAACATGCACTGCCGACCATCAGTCTGGGTCATCAGCCCGATCATGTCATTGATTCCTGCCATATGGGTGCTGTGGGCCAAACCGTTGACCAGTGGATCGATCTTGTCAGAGCATGGATCTGTGATGTGGAGAGACGAGCACGAGCCGGGTATCATGCCTATCAGTTTGCCAACCGAAACTATAACATACAGACCATCAGCGAGGAATTGATCGAGTATTGCACCCGCTTAAACAATAACAAAACGCCATTCAACCCGGAGAGCAAAGCAGATGAGTCCCGCACGCAAGCGTCCAGTGATTTGTATTGCCGGCAGCCATCATGTCAGTGAACGCGAAGGGGGAGTTGAAATTCAAACCTTTTTTCTGGGAACGATTTTGAATCGTTCCGGATGGCATGTGGTGTACCTCTCCCCCAGTATAAGGGGATACCGGGGATGGCAGAGAATCGATGACGCCCCGGATATATTCTGGTATCCCAACGCAACCGCACCCTGGAAACTCGACCATCGCCTTGTTTCCCGCGCCCTGACCACTATCTCTCCATCGCTGGTGTATATGAGGGGCCGGAGTGCCCTGCAAGAGTCCGGAGTGGTGTCGCGGTGGTGCCGGAATCATCGAATTCCTGTGCGGTTCGGACTCTCCAGCGACAGTGATCTCGAAAGATGGTCTCGCACGACAGCTCTCTGGAAAAGCGACCGTCCGCTGTGGAGAAAAATAGTGATCACGCCTTACAGACTCTGGTCTGATCATCGATTGAGAGCCACCATCAAATCAGCCGATCGACTTATCGTTCAACACCGGGAACAGGGGACGGCGGGCAAAAAATTAAATCCAAATCTGCAGCTAATCCCCTCGATCCATCCGGAGCTTAACGGCGCGGTACGTAAAAACACTCCGCCTATTGTTGTTTGGATAGCAAACCTCAGGGCCGGAAAACAGGCACATCTCTTTATCGAGCTGGCAGCTGCCTGCCGGGATCTGGAGGTCAGATTTATCATGATTCTCGGACAAAGCCGGAAAGCAAAAGACCTGGAACCCATCCGGAATACAGCAGACAAGCTAGACAATCTGATCCTGAAGGGGTCTGTCTCCAGACAAGAGGTCGAAGACATCCTGGCCGGAGCCGCCTGTCTCGTCAATACAAGCATCCCGCACCTCGAGGGCTTTCCCAACACATTCATTCAGTCCTGGCTGCGAGAAACTCCTGTTGTTTCACTGGAAACCGATCCCAGCGGGATTCTAGAAGCCAGAAAAATCGGCTTTTGTTCACATCAATTCGATGCGTTGGTTCGGGATGTGAGGATGCTCGTTAAAAACCCATCTCTGCAACAAGAAATGGGGCAACGAGCCCGACAGGTTGCCGAACGGTATCACGGGTTGATGCAAAACAGTCACGTTGTTGTCGAGCAGTTCAACACAAGTTCCCATGGACGGAGAGGGATGGAATGATATTCAAATGGTTACTCAACCGTCTGATTGACGTGGTCGTTAAAATAACTTTTATAATCAGAGACCATTCCCCGGAATCACCGATCACGATAAACCGCATCGGTGTGCTGGCAGCCTCGGGCATCGGCGATGCCATCTTGCTCACTCCCCTGATTCAAAATCTAAGGGCCCGACATCCACAGGCCAGGATAGTGGTTGTCTGTCGGGCAGCCAGCCGCCCTCTTTTCGATCATATGCCCCATGTCAGTCGGGTTCTTTCATATTCGCCAGGCACATCCGCCTGGCGTGCACTCCTGACTCTGAGAAGTGCTCTGAAACGGGAACAGCTTCAATACTGGATTGCCGGATACCCAACGAATACGGTATTTCACTCCCTGATCACCCTGATCTGTGGAGCCCGGATTCGAATCAAACATGAAAATATAGATGAAACTCGTTTTCGCGATTATGACTATCTCTATACGCACCTGGTCCCCTGGAACATGAACGACCATCGTCTCGAAAACAATCATCGCCTGCTCGAGGTCTGGCCCTCGAAGCCAAACAGTAGACGGTTCAAGCCGATCCTGTTTATCCCGCCCCGGGATCAGAACAAGATATCGCGTGCTCTGTCCTGTTTTCCGCCTTCTCCACATGTAGCTTTGCATGCAGGCGGCACCTGGGCGGAAAAACGGTGGCCCGTCGAATGCTTTATCGAGATCGGCAACTTGTTGATAAAAAACAACATATCTGTTGTATTGGTGGGAGGAGACCAGGATTTGGAGATCAACGAGTTTATTTTCAAGAAACTGGAATCGCGTCGACTGTGTAACACAACCGGACAGTTGAGCCTGCTTCAGACAGCGGCGTTGCTCTCCAGATGCCAGGGATTGATCTGTAATGACACCGCACTCATGCATATCGCGGATACTCTGCATATTCCCCTGGTTGCCCTGTTCGGATACACATCACCGGTCCATACAGGTCCCTCACAAACCCGAAACAGGGGAATTATCACCGCAGAGCGGATGGAAGACATCAACAAAGAAACCGTTTGGAATGAAATCAAACGTGTCATTTTACATGAAAACCTGTCCACAATCGTCACGGATTAAAAAACCCCTGTCGCGACCTCGGTCACCGTCAGGTCGGGATCGTGTGCGTACCGTGGTGTTGGTAACCAACATTCCCACACCGTACCGGGTGCCGCTGTTTAATGCTCTGAGTCACAAGCTGAAGCAGCACGGACTCTATCTCGTTGTCATTTTTGCCGCCTGGCGTTATCCACGTCGACAATGGCGGTTGTCTCCAGATGAGTTTGAGTTTGATTACAAAGTGCTCCGGTCAAAACGGGTAAACTATAAATCGAGGGAACGCGTCAGTTTCACCTACAGTGGTCTGTTCTCTCTGTTAAAAACACTCAACCCGGATTTGATCATCACCAGCGGTTTTTCTCTGGCAACAACGCTCATCGCCTGGGGGCGGCAGGCGGGTTTGTATCCGCCATTTTTGATCTGGACAGAGGGAATCCGTCAGCCCGTCTATGCCCGATCCTGGCTCCGATCCGTTCAACGGCGGGTGCTGGTACACCGGTCGGACGGATGCATCGTCAGCGGCGGAAAGGCGGCCTCGTATATGAAACAACTTGGGGCACCTCAACGATCGATTTTCAAAGCCTGCAGCACAACTGATACAGAGGCATTTATTCAAAACGGTACCCGACATCGGCAACAACACTCCTGTTCTCCGTCCCGGGAATTCCGATTGTTGGCGATCAGTCATCTCACGCCGGACAAGGGAATCGAACTCTTGTTCCCCATTCTGAGCCGGCTGCTAGATCTCGATGTGTCCATACACCTTGATATCGTTGGTGATGGGCCTCATGCCGACCGGCTCAAGCAAGAAACCAGACGGTCGGGAATTTCACAGCACGTCACCTTTTGGGGCTATAGACAGAAAAAAGACCTCTTTGGATTTCTGGCATCAGCAGACTGTTTTGTGTTCCCCACCCGCCGGGATGTATGGGGTATGGTGCTTCTGGAAGCCATGGCTGCGGGGCTCCCCTGTCTGGCCTCTCCACATGCCGGAGCGACGTCAGAGCTCATTCAGGACAAAATCAATGGGTACGTCTGTGACTTTAATGTCGAGTCCACCTGCGAGCGGGTTCTGTTCCTGAAAGACAACCCCGGTCACGCTGCCAGGCTGGGGCGCAAGGCGCAAGAAACCATACGAGAGGGTTTCTCTCTGGATAACGCGGTTTCAGGTTTTTTCGAGGCTATTCAATGGTCCCTAGATTAAAATCATGGATTCACTGGGTTCTGACGACGCCCTGGAGTCTGCGATGGTTTCTCGTCCTGATTCTTTTGAGACCCGTGATCGACCGGTTCTGGATGATCAAGGATCCGGTTCTTCACCAGAGTCCCCTGGCCATCATCGGAGTGATCACACCGATGGCCATTTTTTTCTTCTGGGCAAGCAGTCAATTGCCATCGATGCGTTGGACACCCTCCGACTGGATTTTTACCGCGTGGGCAGGGCTGCTGATTCTCAACGCCATCTATTTTTACCTTACGCATGCAACCCTGCCCTGGATGGGCGTCGTCATCAAAATAACACTGCCCGTCTACCTCTATCCGTTCCTGCGACACCAGATTCGCAGCAAAAAGGATCTTAACGGGATTATGATGACATGTTTTGTGTCGTCGTTCATTCCAATCGCCACGCTGATCTATGAACTCCTTTTTTCTCCGATCCAGATTCAAATCAGTCGCGGACTGGAACGGGTTACCGGCGGCTATGCGGATGTGTTTAATTACAGTATCTATTTTCTACTCTTTTTCATCTCAGCAGGCTATTTTTCTCTGAAAGCCAGCTCAGATCAATCCCGCTCCAGGTTCGCATTTTTTACCATTGCCGTGAGTCTGATCACGCTGGTAGGCGTGTATCATCTTCATCATCTGACGTCTCTCATCATTTTTACCGTGCTGGTTCTTTTGTTATGGATATACCAGCTCATACAGGGCAGGTTATGGACGGTGGTTTTATTCATCAATCTGATGCTGATCTTGGTGTTGGTTTATCATGCACCCGTTACCGATCATTTGACCGCGTTGCTGGACCAAGAGATGGCCGTGATACAGGGCGATGCAGAGATAACGCGGGCATTTCATGGTCGGGTCGATCGGTGGCAGGACATGTGGACAACCTTCACCTCCGCTCCGGTTCTGTTCAAAGCCATAGGTCCCGTTTTCGCGCATCTGCGTCCCGTCGGCTATATGATCACAGGCTCGCACAATGACTATTTAAGAATCCTGTTCCTCAGTGGTGGCCTCGGTCTTGTTCTTTATCTTGGATTTATCTTCCGTCTGTTTGTGCTCAGCATGGGACTGAGCCGGGATGTACGTTTTCTGGCTCACAGTTCACTACTGGTCCTGATACTCTTTTCCATAACATCCGCCCCAAGTATATACGCGCCATTGATGTATGTCTTGTTAAGCGTTTTTGCCACCATTGCCCGACAGGAGGAATCTCTCTCATGATACATCACAAACCCACTCTGCTATTGTTGGGAAAGGTACCTCCCCCCTATTTTGGTCCGGCTGTTGCCACCCGGATTCTTCTCGATTCTGATCTGAGACACCACGTGCATCTCGTACATCTGGACACGTCTATCAACCGGAACTTGTCGACATTGTATAGCTTCCAATTCAGAAAAATCATTATCCTACTGTCTCATTACAGGCGGCTGGTCCGGCTTTTAAAGACCTGTCAACCTGACATGGCCATCCTACCCGTCAGTCAAAGCCTGGGTGGCTTTGTCAAGGATGCTATCTTTGCCCTCATTTGCCGCATTCACGGCTGTAGAACCGTCATTCACCTTCGAGGCAGCCGCTTCAAATCCTGGATCGCTAGCCAGTCCAAATTCTGGCAATCCGTAGTGACCTGGGTTTTAAGGCATTGCGATGGCGCCATTGTCCTGGGCGAGTGTCTGCGGTCCCAATTTTCCAGTCTGTTTCCCGAAAACCGTATTTTTGTGGTGCCCAATGGTGGCAATTTTTTCTACCCCATATCTAGTCAGACAAGCAGCGTGTTTCACCTGCTTTGCGTCTCCAATCTGATGCCTTCAAAAGGCATTGAAGATGTCCTGGAAGCCCTTCGTCTGGTAATGCAACAGACCACAAGGCCGGTAAAACTGAATATGGTCGGGCACTGGAGATACGACAGCTACCGGAAACGATGTGAATCGTACTGCCGCACCCATCAGTTACCTGTATCCTTTCATCAAGTGGGACAACAGCAAAAAAAAGAGTTTTTCGCATCTGCCGATCTCTTTGTCTTTGCACCCCGGGATCCGGAAGGACATCCCTGGGTGATTATCGAAGCCATGGCCGCAGGGTTACCCATTGTCACCACGGATCGAGGTGCCATTCGGGAAGTCGTGCTGCATGAAAAAACCGGACTGATTTCAGCCACCCGGGATCCGGAGGCCTTGGCCCGGCATATTCTAAACTATCTGAATGACCCCACAAGTCGTTTGTTGGCAGCACAGGCAGCCCTTCAACGCTATCGAACCCATTACACCGAAACCCGAATGGTAGATCGGCTGCTGACCGTGATGGAATCGGTCCTGAATATGCCCGTCGATACAAGACGGGCAAAAAACCAGATGCACAGTCACAAGAACGAGGGAAAATACAATGAAACAACTGGTGCAGAACCTCAAAAACGGAGACATGCGAGTGATCGATGTCCCATTTCCCGCACTTGGGGAAAAAGATGTGTGGGTCCAAACCCATTACTCGGTGATCAGCACCGGTACCGAGACCCGATCGGTACGGGACGCACGAGCGACTCTGGTTGGTAAGGCAAAGTCACGCCCACAGGATGTGCAAAAACTGCTGACCTCGGTCAAATCAAACGGACTGGCAACCACATATCGGGTGGCCCGGAACAGGCTCGAGTCTCTCTCCCCTCTTGGGTACAGTTTGTCGGGAAAAGTAATAAAAACCGGATCGAAAGTGACATCCGTCTCGGTCGGTGATTGCGTTGCGTGTGGGGGGCAGGGAGCAGTACACGCTCAGATCGTTTCGGTTCCGGAGAACCTGCTTGTTCGCGTTCCCACAGGGGTCTCCATGGAACACGCCGCGTTCACAACCCTGGGTGCCATCGCACTTCAGGGCGTGCGTCGGGCCCAGCTCCAACTGGGAGAGTCCTGTGTGGTGATTGGTCTGGGTCTGGTAGGACAACTCA
>CAYPUH010000011.1:0-19514 GCA_964413725.1 uncultured Cytophagia bacterium | reverse complement strand
CTCCAACTGGGAGAGTCCTGTGTGGTGATTGGTCTGGGTCTGGTAGGACAACTCACCATCGCACTGCTCAAAAACGCCGGAGTCCAGGTGGCCGGAATCGATTTGGATCCTGCTCAAGTCAAGCTGGCAGAAAAAATGGGAGCGGATCTATCCCTGCTTCGTTCCAATCCCTCCCTGATTTCGATTCTGAACGACTGGACCGATGGTCATGGCGCCGATGGCGTCATCATCACGGCCAGTTCCAAATCCCGTGATCCCATCGATTGTGCCGGCACCTTGTGCAGAAAAAAAGGGCGGGTGGTGGTGGTAGGAAACATTCCCACCGGTTTCAATCGCACTGAATACTATCGCAAGGAATTGGATCTCTTTATGTCCTGTTCCTACGGACCGGGACGCTACGATCCAGAGTATGAGGACAAAGGCAGAGATTATCCCATGCCCTATGTTCGCTGGACGGAAAATCGCAACATGAAGGCTTTTGTAACCCTCTTGCAGGGAGGCAAGCTGGGTCTTTCCCCATTGATCAGTCACCGCTTTCCCTTTTCAGAATCTGAAAAAGCGTATGATATGATCCTGCAAAAAAAAGAGGGCCATTCCGGTATCGTATTAACCTATTCACACCAACACGCAACCGTCAACAAAATAAACCTCTCACCGCACAAACGGGAACCAGAGAAACCAAGCCTCGGCGTCATCGGGGCCGGGTCGTTTGTGCAAAGTTTCCTGTTGCCCGTCCTCGGTCGGCACGCCAACCTCGTCGGCCTGGTGAATGGACGGTCGCATACCTCACGTCATGTGGCCGAAAAATACGGCTTTGAGTATTGCACCGGAGATGTCCAGGATGTGTTTGCCGATCGAGATATCAACACCATTATCATCGGCACACAGCACCACTTGCATGCCCCCTATGTGATCCGGGCCCTGGAGGCGGGAAAACATGTCTTTGTGGAAAAACCACTTTGTATCACCCTGAAAGACCTGCAGGATATCCGCACTGCGGTTGGACAAACAGACCGCATGCTCATGGTGGGATTTAACCGGCGATTCAGTCCTCTTTTGCAGGATCTATATTCTTTGATATCATCACCTATGCCGCGGGCGATAAATTACCGAATCAACGCGGGAAACGTGCCTCCCGATCACTGGACTCAGGATCCGGAAACAGGAGGGGGACGAATACTGGGAGAGATTGGCCATTTTCTCGATCTGTTAATCTGGATCGCTCAATCAAAAATTGTAACCGTATCAGCGCATAAATTTGTATCAAAAACCACCCCGCCAGACACTATTTCCGTCACACTGGGATTCCAGAACGGCAGCATAGCATCCCTCTCATATTTTTCGAACGGTCACCGCAAGCTGGAAAAAGAACACTTGGAAATCTTTTCGGGAGGACAGGTGGTCCAACTCTTTGATTTCAAAAAAAGGATTTGGTACTCTGAGCGCATCAAAAAACAAAAACTCGCAAAAGCAGACAAGGGGCACCAGCGGGAGATTCTTGAATTTCTTTCCGCCATTCAAACGGGCAAAACAGCTCCCATATCCTTTGAAGAACTGGACCATACTACCCAGGTCACATTTGCGGTGGTGGACGCATTGCAGACAGGTAAAACCGTAAGGATGGATTATGAATGAGCTCTATTCGATTGTCCGATCGATCCTCAAAGACATGGAGGCACAACACTATGATGGGTACGACCCATATGACGGGTTAAATATGTTTAAAAACCGTGTCAGACCGGGTCTCGATGCTTCGAGAGTCATTCTTCAGGTCATGAAACGTCTGCCGATCAATATACGGCCACTGCTCCGGATGCCGAGGATGAAAAATCCGAAAGCCCTCGGTCTGGTTTTAAAAAGCCTCGTACACCTGTACCGGTTGGCTCCGGATCAAATCCTCTTGGATCAGATGGACCGAATCGTCAAGATGCTTATCGATCTGCGATCTCCCGGGTTCACCCCCTACTGTTGGGGCTATCCCTTTGAATGGATCAGTGCCCGTACCCGGCTTCCGGCGTTCTCTCCCAACATCGTTGTCACAGCAACGGTGGGAACGGCGCTTGCGGATTATTATCAACTCACTCATCACTCCAAATGTCTGCCACTGTTAAAAAGCATACCGGATTTTATCCTGGAACACCTGCCCCACTCCCGGTTTTCCGAGGGGATCTGCTTTAGCTATACGCCGTATCGCCGGGATTGTATCTACAATGCCTCTCTGCTGGGAGCAGAACTCTGTGCCCGGGTGGGAACGCTGTGTGGTCGCCCCGAACTGTTCGGGTGGGCACACGATGCCAAAACCTTTGCGGAAAGTCGGGTCCATAAAGAGGGTCACTGGGCCTACAGCCTCGACCCGCATACCCGACAGGAACGGTATCAAATTGATTTTCATCAGGGATTCATTCTGGAATCCCTGTATGAACTTTCACACCTGTTACCCGAACGAGATACCACGGATGATTCTGTCCTGTACAGAGGACTCGAGTTCTACAGGAACAATCAGTTCACCTCCACAGGAAAAAGCATGTGGCGACTGCCCCGCAAATGGCCGGCAGATATTCACCACCAGGCACAGGGAATCATTGTCTTTTCGAAACTAAAAGACATCGATGGCAACGGGCTGCAGCATGCACAAACCATACTGCAATGGACGTTGGATCATTTTTATCGAGGAAACGGAACATTCAGCTATCAAAAATGGCCACTCTTTACCAATCCCATATCCTACCATCGATGGGGGCAGGCATGGATGCTATTAGCCCTTTGTGAGTTTATTAGCTCCCTGCATGCGGGCATGAAATTTTCGGAGACGACTGTCACAAAAAAGAGACGACCAGCAATACTTGTAACGTTATAACTTTATATTTTTGATTACCAAAGACATCAAACCTCTGGCACATTTTTTGATTACATATCAATGAACAGAGCCAAACAACAGGCGACAACAGGAATACCACGATGAACTATTTATTCTACCTTGGACATCCGGCCCATTATCATCTCTTTAAAAATATTATGAGCGATCTCTCTCAGAGAGGACATACCTGTACCATTATCTGTAGAAAAAAAGATGTTCTGGTGGATTTATTGGAACAGGATGGATGGGGATACTATAACATCTTGCCACAGAGCCGACACCACAGCCGGCTCGATATGGTGAGACATATGATCATCAAAATCGTGCGAATCACAAAAATCGCTCTAAAGGTTCGCCCGGATATGCTGGTTGGGACATCGGCTGCCATCACTCACGTGGGCAAACTCTTAAAGATACCTTCTATCGTGGTAAATGAGGATGATGCCGAGGCGATCCCCCTGTTTGCCGGACTGGCATACCCCTTCGCCTCCTATATTTTAACTCCAAAATGTTGCTCGGTGGGCTCCTGGCAGAACAGACAGATCACCTATAATGGCAATCACGAACTGGCGTATCTACATCCCAATCGATTTCAACCCCGACGGGACATTCTCGAGCAAATGGGACTGGCAAACGAATGCTATTTTGTCCTGCGTCTGGCGAAACTCACATCCTATCACGATCATCTCAACAGAGGCATTACCGACCAAATTGCTGAACGTTTGATCGACTTGCTGAGTCCGTATGGACGGATTTTAATCAGCTCGGAACGCCCTCTTCCCGCCAGTCTGGCTCCCTTTCAACTCAACCTGAAACCCCGGTTACTACATCATATTCTGGCGTTTGCCCGATTTTATGTGGGAGACAGCCAGACCATGGCAGCCGAAGCCGCGATTCTGGGGACACCGGCCATACGATTTAACGATTTCATCGGCCAGTTGGGCTATCTGGATGAACTGGAATACGATTTTGGCCTGGTTGAAGGAATTCACTATACCCAATCCGACCGTCTGTATCATCGTGTCGATCAATGGCTCAAGGATCCAGAGTTGAAATCCAAATGGGATCTAAAACGTCGTCGCTTTCTTGCGGAGAAAATCGATGTGACTGACTTTTTTGTCTGGCTTTTTGAATTGCTGGCGACAGAAACCGTCAGTCGGTCCAACCTCTATACAGAGTATCTCAACCAAACAAAACCCAAATACCACCCGCATCCCCACCTCTCCCCCCAATTTTCAGGTCCCGTCAGGCTCTAAAGACCGCGTATAGATCTCTCTTCGGTGCACCGTAAACCGGTGCCTAGTCGCCGGGACCGCCGGTCACGAGCTGCCGAAACGCCCGTGGCGGTCTGACCGGTCTGTTACGGTCCATGCTGATAAACAATCCCTCCTGTCGTCCTGTCGCCCGAACCTCACCCTCTACCGTAAACCGAAACTCCATCATCATCTTGATCCGCTCCAGTCTGGCCAGCCATACCTCTCCCAAAACGGATTCGAACATGTGGACAGGTTTGAGATAGTCGACCTCTGTACGCATCAGAACCGGCGAGATTCGATCCGCAACCAGTTGATCATAAGGTAGATACCGGTTCAGCATCTCCAGTCGCAAATCTTCGATCCACCGGACATAGACAATATTGCTCACATGACCCAAAAAGTCAATATCATAGGTTTTGACATCGAAACCCAGGTCGGTATACAATGGTTTTTCCATGACCATTCTTCCTCTCAGTGTCGACATGTGACTAAAACATCCGGATAGATCAACCTCTGATTCTAAAACAGTTTTAAAATTACACATCACTAGTGTCCGGTCGAACGACCGGACACCTCGCAACAATTCTATTAAAATCAATTTATTATGTTAGTCGAAAAACAGACCTGGATTCTGTGTTAACAGAATCCAACAAAAACCATCGTTATGATTATGTTCTATTTAAAACAATCGATATTTTCACCCAATTGGTGAAAATATCATATTGATTATATTGGGGATTCGGTGCTTTGCACCGAATCCGGGACAGAATCGACTTGAATTGAATGTTACGAAATCATGGTTGTTTTTTGCTCTGTAACGGTCAGCCGAAGATTAATCACGGTCCGAGGAGAGCAGTCCTTCATCCGCAAAACTGAAATAGCCGTCCCGACCGATGATGATATGATCCAATACAGAGACATCACAATAGTGGCAGGCCTGGGTGATTTTCCGGGTGATCAGTTTGTCCTCGCGTGAAGGAGAGGGGTCGCCGCTGGGATGATTGTGTAACAAGATGACCGACGCCGCAGCCTGTTGCACGGCATATACGATGATCTCCCGAGGCGAGACCACACTTTCGGACAAACTCCCCTCGAACAGAACCTTTTCGGAGAGAATAGCGTTCCGTCCGGATAAAAACAATACCTGGAAAATCTCACGATTGAGATCCTGCATGCGCAAATGAATGTACCGGTACACATCCTCAGAACACATGACCTTATCGGCAACCCGCCAGCGTTGCTGGACGATACGCTTCGAGAGCTCCAGAGCGGCCTTGATTTGCGCTGATTTGGCCAGACCGATCCCCCGAATGTCACTCAACTCGTGTACCGAACACCGGTCGACGCCGCGGAGATCGGAAAACCTCAACAACACGTTTCGGGCCAGTTCCACTGCCGACTGCTTTCCGGTGCCGGTCCGCAAAAGAATCGCCAACAATTCGGCATCCGAGAGCACATCCGCCCCTTGCTCGATCAGTCGCTCCCGTGGCCGCTCGGTACGGGGCCAGTGTACGATCGAGGTTTTTTTCTCTCCAGTCATACCTGAACAATAGCAAAATTTTCGCAACTTGTCAAGCTTTTATCGCAATATTTATCACATCATGGAATTTGCGATCCCCTGCCCACATTATGACGCCAATAGTCATTTTTATCATCATTTTGAACCTGTCCATTGCAATTAAAATCGGATTCATGGTATCCGGCAGCACCCACCTGATGTCGCCAGTAATCATTTTTATCGTCATTCTGAACCTGTCCATTGAAATTGGCATCTCCGGCACAAAGTCCCCAGACACCGCTTTCGAGTTCGATGAGGGGCAGAGATCCATATGCACTGTCGTTGCCAGCGGTAAAATCCACATAGGCGGTATCCGAGTCAGAGAATGAAATGGCTGCCGAGCTCATCACCGCCAGATGGTTACGATGCCGGACCACCACCCAGTGCTCCCCGACCTCAAGTCCGGGCACGGCAAGGATGTCGCTGCTGTCCAGCGTGGCAATACCATCAGCTCGCAGGAGAACACTTTGTGACACGCTGGCGGATCCGGATGGAGTGGAACGGAATTCGACGCAGACCCAGTCGGTGACATCATCGGGAATGGTAGATACACATTTGGGATCCATCGGATAGGGTGCCATGGAAGGAAGGTGCCCCTCCTGTTGCAGTTGCGTCTGCATGGAATCGCTTTCCACATCATAGGGTCCCTCGAGCAACATCTTTAGATGCAGGTAACCCACCGTTGTCTTTTCCAGACGCAATACAAAATCGGTGGAGAGAGGTGACTCCAGTGTCACGGTGCTGTCACCGGGCACGATTCCGCCTGCAACGGTGGCAAGAGTCGAGGGATCGATCCAGGTGGCTCGAAAAGGTCCGGTCACTTCCCGGAGATTCACCGTCACCGTTGTCGAATCCGGGGAATAGATCACATAGTCCTCCCCCGCCCTGGCCAGGGCGTATCGACCGTCATCCACCAAAGCGGTATCCGGCTCCATCTGATCAAGGGGGACCGAATCCCTGAAATAGTCGATCAGTCTGGATACATAGAGGGCACCCTCTGACTGGAGATGATCCAGATCGATAATTCTCTCCTTGCCCGTAAACGTATAAATATTTCCATAGGTCAAATACCCCCCTGAGGTGGCAATGGTCCAGGCAGCTTTGCGAATACCATCCGGGTCGAGATTGCTGTCATAATACGCCGGATCCGAGGGATTGGTGGGTCCTTCATATCCGAATTCATCATTGCATACCGGCAACGAGTAGATACGATCGCTCAAAATGGCGTCGGACAGTATATCAGTCGATCCGTTGATTTGCTGCATCACATAGCCGAGCCATGAAGAAAACAAGGCATAGTCCTGACTGTTCGATTCGTCGCCGCTGGGATGAATCGAAATCGGATGATGATAGGGATCCGAATCCTGAATGATTTGAGCCTGAAGATCATAATCGGACGGACTGGCCGTTTCTGTATATTCACCGGAAACGATCCAGAGCACATCATAGGCGGCGTAGCGGGCCACCACATACCGGGCGAACCGTTCAAATTGAGCGGCAGTAAAATCGTCGAACCGCTGTGCCCAGACCAACATGAGACCGGTTGTGATCCCCTTTTGATTTATATACTCAATTCGATTGTCGACAAAGTCAAAATATCCAGGTTGCAAGCGATCCAGATCGTAATCCTCATTCCACAGGGCACCCCCTTCGTTAATAGAGGGATCATATACCGTATGAATCACTCCTGTCAAAAAGTTGAATCCCTGGTCGGCACGCGCATCCACATAGGGTTTAAAGAGACTGTCAAACGGTGCGTTTTTACTGCGGAACATGCGCCAGCAGGTATCTCCAGCTCTGAACACCGGCTGTCCATCCCGATAAAAATGATAGTCCTGTTGTTCCAGAAAACCGTCGCGATCGGAATAAACACAATCCAGGGTAAAGGTCTGACCGTTTATCAACGGGTCGTTGCATTGCAGGGAGACGGTCCAGGTGCCCGTCGAAAGAGGTGCAAACCGCACGCACCAGCCGTTATCGCCGAGCCAAAATCCCTCTTGGGTCCAATTTTCACCCGATGGTCCCTGGATTTCGGCTGTCAGTTGTACATCGGTATAGGGATTTTCAAAGCTTTGTCCGGCAAGGATGAGATCGTACGGGGTATTCAATTCGGCAATCCGATCCAGGGGGTAATCCTGTACCTCGATATAATCGGTACGGGTCCGGGTATCCGACCCGCCCAACCCCTGCACGGTAAGGGAAACGGTATACGTTCCGGCCTGGTCATAGGTATGAAAGGGCGCGTCCACTCCGGTAATCGTAGTACCGTCACCAAAGTCCCATGTATAGCTGTCAATCTCGCCACTCGACAGGGAGTGAAACCGGAGGGTTAGGGGCGTGTGTCCACTGGTGGTATCGGCCACAAAATCCGCGGCCGGTGCTGCGGGCAGTGGATTGACGGTAATGTAATCGGTCTTGAGTGTACTGTCGGCTCCGGCAGCATTGCTCACGGTCAAGCGGACAGAGTAGGTACCCGCTTCCGGATAGGTATGTACCGGCTGCAGATCATGCGATGGTGCTGTGCTGTCGCCGAAATCCCATTCGCGGTATTCGATGGGAGCGGTACCGGCCGTGGAGAGATCCGTAAAGGTCACATCCAGGGGACCATATCCTTCGGTTGGATCGGCGGAAAAATCAGACACCGGTCGGTGCGACAAGATTCCGTGAAAGGAAATGTCATCGAATCGAGCCTCGGAGGCAAAACAGGCCACGCCCATCTGGCCGGTTCTGTCGCTGCCATAATCGAAACATCCCATCACAGAGTCGTCTACAGCCACAGCCACCACCCCGTGCTGTGTTAGCGTGAGCAGAACGGAATAATATTGATCGGTGGTCACTGCGTCGCCCCAGACGGCCTTTTCCTCGTCCACACCCTCTCGGCGTTCACCCAGTACCCAGCGGTTCAGATCGGCATCCAGCTCAAGATATGCAAACTGGCTGATATCGCCATAGGAAAATAACACACGCGCCCGGTGGGATGTGGCATCGGACAGCACCGCCATGCGAAGTGACAGAGATCCCTCTTCAAGATGACGCCATGACGGTAGTGCGATCGCCTCATCATCCACATGGACGCCGACAAGCGCCCCATCCATGACGGACCAGTCTCCGGACACCACGCTCCAGTCACCCGCCTCGCCGTCAGCGAACGTATCCTCAAGGCGATCCCCGTCGCTGTGGATGTCAATATAATCCACTTTCTGCTGTGTATCAGGGGTCACGCCATCCGTAACCGTCAGGGAGACGCTATAGGTGCCAGACGAGTGATAGAGATGTAACGGATCGGTCTCTGTACTCAGGCCGGCATCACCAAAATCCCAGGACCAGTCCGTAACCGGTCCGGCCGAAGCATCGTTAAAGGGTATGATACAGGGTTCAAAACCGGAAGTAAAAGACGCGGTAAAGTCAGCCACAGGATCGGTGGGTTCCGGATCCACATGAATATAATCGGTTTTGGTTTCACTCTCGGTTCCGGCAGGCCCGGACACCGTGAGAGAAACGGTATAGTCTCCTGAATCCGAAAACAGATGCGTTGGATTGACCTCATCGCTTGCCGCTGAACCATCGCCAAAGTCCCAGGTTAGGCTATCCACTTGTCCGATCGTGGTATCCATGAACGTCACCGAAAGTGGAGCATATCCCTGCACAGGATCAGCGGTAAAGCCAGGATCCAGATAATAACCCAGGGTATCGAAAGCAGCGATAAACTGCGTGGATTCTACCGTCACATTGATGTCATGACTCTGGCTGCCTCCATCCGACCAGGAGAGAAAGCCATATTCAATTCCACCATGTTGCTGGGGAGAAATCGCGTTGAGGGTATGCGTGCTGCCCGTGGGCCAGAAAAAAGTATGGGGAGCCGTTACATTCTGACCATCCACAGCAACCGTCAACGACTTGGGATTGCTTTTGACGCTTACCGAGACAACCTGCCGGGTATCCGAGCGATCCATCACGAGAATCGCCTCTCCTGTATAGGCGGCCGGAGGAACAAATGTTTGGACAGAGGCGCCACACACCGCTCCACTGTCCGTGAATGTCCCGGTCAGGGGATTGTACCAACGAACATCAAAACAGGACATCGAATTTGTCAGATCCACATCAAACGAGATACCGGTATTCGATTGATAGATTACATAAAATGAATCCGGATTCACCAATGCCCAGGCACCTCCGGTCACCAAATCATCCCGTGGCTGCAGTTGGCCAAAAGGAATATGTTCCGTTACCAATGTTGCCAGGTGTTGCATGTAAATCGCGCCGGGACTGTCCAGATAAGTCAACTCGATATCCAGCTCATTGCCCGTATAAGTCCACATGCTGCCATAACTGGGATAGCCTCCACCCATCACCAGGGCCCAGGCCCGGCGTCTCACCTCATCCGCAGTCAGATTGGTGGGATAATAATACGGGTCGGCCGGATCGAATGGGCCTTCATAGGCAGCGAACTGACTCCAAACCGGCAAGCCATAGGATCGATCCTGTTTGACCCTCTGGTGCAGATTCGCAGCAAGGTCGCCGAGATATTGAGTATCGATATCCATCCAGGACGAAAACAAGAAAAGATCCGCAGCGGAGCTGTGCCCGGAAGAGGGAATAATGGTTGTGGGATGCTCATAGGGGTCATAGTCGTCTATGATCTCTCCATATGTGTGCCAGGTATCAGGATCAGCATAGGAATCGTAGCTGGCCGCCACCGCCCATATTACATTATAAGCAGCATATCGGGCCACCACATAACGCGTAAATCGCTCCAGTTGCGCCGTTGCAAATTCGTTCACCAGCGAACCCCAGATCAGGATGATGGAGGGAACAATGCCCTTTGATAACATGTATTCGACCCGCAGATCCACATATTCGAAATATCCCGGCTGCAAGCGGTCATAATCCGTATCATCGAGCCAGAGGCTCCCGCCCTCATTGATAGAGGGGGCACCGACGGTATGCAATACACCGTTGATGGTGGTAAAACCCTGTTCTGACCGGGCGTCGACATACGGTTTGAACTGTGTCTCCAGGGGTGCGTTGGCACTGCGATAGAGACGCCAGGATGTATCTCCGATAAGGACAAACGGTGATCCATCGGAAAATGTAAAATGAAGACCCTCTCGATGAATAAATCCGGGCGAATCGGATGCGGTACAGGAGATCGTACCCGTTTGACCGTCGAGAACACCGTCATTGGATTGGGTGGTCCAGGACCATTGGCCCGCTGAGGTGGGTGCAAACCGGATTGTCCACTGATCTGCACCGGCCCAAAAGCCCTCCACTGTCAGCATCTCACCGTTGGGTCCATAAAACGTGGCGCCGAGTGTCACATCCAGATAGGGATTGTCATGAATACCGCCGGTAAGGGATATTTCCACGGGATGATAGACTTCCACCTGGGCCGCAACCGGTAGAGTCAGTGCAAAAAACATCAACACCATGATACACACGCGCATTTGCATCATTCGGTCCGTTCGCCTGCAGAGCCGTCTCGCACATCCATTCAAGATCTTTACCTCGTTTTGTGTCGCAGTCATCCAAACGCCAGTCTCGTATACCTGCACAGCCCCCTATCCTCTTCTGACATAGACTTAAAGATAGGGTTCTCTTTTGATCCAACACCAAAGTAATACAATTGTACGCGGTTGTCTGGTTCACCGAGCCGGTCACCGATAACCGGGGATTGAAAAGGAAACAAAAGAGGCTGGTTGCTGGGTGTGACTCACGCAAAGGGTATGATGGCCGGTACGGGGAACCATCCTGACCATGCGATTCACGGATGTTCCAGGAGCTCATCATTCCGTTTCAAATCCGACGCGGCAACCGTCTTGATACATCCCCCTGAACTCCGGGTATCCCGGACAAAACCCGGGATACCCGCTCTTGAAGCCTTACTCAATCTTGATCAGTTTCCGTGCACTTTTGAACGATCCGGCAGACAACACGGCGACATAGACACCACTGCTTACCTGTTGTCCCTGATCATCGTCACCTCTCCAAAGGGTCTCATGGTAGCCGGGGGCGACTTGACCGTCGACCAGCGTCCTGACCCGACGTCCGGTCATATCATAGATCATGAGAGAGACTCTGTGCTGTATCGTTTCCGGAATTTCGAACCGAAGCGTGGTCTGAGGGTTAAAGGGATTGGGATAATTCTGATCCAAAACAAACTGTTGCGGAGACGAGAGCACCACCTGGACGGACGCGGACACGGTTTCCGTGCCCTGGGTATCGATTTGGCGTAACCGGTATTCGATGGTGCCTGTTCTCATGAGACGGTCTTTATAGTGATAATCCTGGTCACTGGAGGTGGTTCCGTGTCCCTGGACAAAAGCGATTTCATCCCATGGGGTCTGCCCCTCGAAGCGTCTCTCAATGGCAAATCCAAGATTGTTGGTTTCGCTGTGGGTGGTCCAGCTCAGCACCACGGTATTGCCCTCGGACGTCGCCTCAAATGCGGCCAGTTCCACAGGTGTTGTGGATGCTGAAATGACCGACAACGACGACAGGTTGCCGCCATTATCCAGAGCCCGAACGCCAAAGGTATACATTTGACCGGGATCCAGTCCAGCAATGGTGAGGGAATGAGGGGTTCCGGGTTCGCCCGGGTCTTCGATCACCGTCGCGGTAATAGCCCCGGACCACCATGTCTCGGGTTGACCGGAGATCGGTTCGGTGCTGTACTTGACGATCACCTGATCGACAGCCCCGCCGACGTATTTGTCGTCCCCCGAATCGACAAAACTCAGCACCACCGACTCATCCATGGACTGGTCGATGGCCAGTTGTTGGATTCCCCCCGGGGGGGACTGGTCATCTTCGCGGGTGGTGATGTCTAGGGAGGTGGAATAGGTTTGAAAAAAGGCATCCAACTCCGCATAGGTCATATTACGGGGTAAAACATAATTTCGAAACACCATATCCAGAGCAAAATCCCCCGTTATGTAATCCGGTGCCTGCCCTGCAATACGGAGTCCGGCATCCCCATATAGCCGTCGACCATCGTCCTCATCATATTCACGAAAAACAATTGCCTGACTGTCACCAAAGGGATCTCCCTGCAGTTCCAACAATGAAAACAGAGTTCCCAATTGAATGGTCGATTGAGCCGGATCGGCCACTTCAGCATACCAGTGCAAACCCGGCCACTCACTTCTTCCCAAATCATAGCCTCCAAAACCGGCATGATAAGTATCGTTAATTCGAACACCCACGGCGGCATTCGGCGTGTTGTAATAGATCATCCCCCGGCCATTGCCGTCCAGCACCTGCGAAAATGTAGCACGCTTTATCTTGATATCAAAATCGTCAGACTGAAGCTGATCTGTCAGGTTGAGATTCAGTTGGAGTGGTACCGTATAGAAGGATGGATAATAAAAATAGGGCGGCAGAGGAATATCAAATGTCTGTTCATCAACAGACTGGGCGTTGATGCGGGCTCGTATATAATTTTTTCGTACGATTCGCACAGGGCCATCCACGGGTTCGGCGATGGGCATCTGTGCCCGCTCCACAGTAATATTGGCAACAGTAATGCCACTGACCTTGATGTCCTTGTTCATATTCTCTTTCAATGTCTCATCAAGCTCGACATTGATTCCACTGACAGACGCTTTGATATTCAGATCAAACCGCAGTCGTTGTCGGTCGAGGAAATCGAGACTGTCGCCGCCGGCTGATTCCGGAATCAACAGGGCGGTGGGCAGGCCACTCGCCTGCGACGGGTCATGGGCCACATGGTAGCTCTCACCATAGACCACATCGGTATTGGCGCCCAGATAGGAGACATATTGCCTGTTGCTTTTGGGCAGACGAAAGGTATGGAAGAGATAGGCATATCCCTCTTTACCGGTGAGGGGATCGCTCACGCGGATCTCGATACGGGCCCGGTCCCGGACGTGCTCCACATCCGGCCAAAAGGAATCGACGGGAACCCGATCTCCTAAATCCCGGGACATAAACACCAACTCATCCAGAGGGTCGATGATCCCGTTGTGATCGAAATAATAGCCCTCGGCATTTCGCTGATCGATCTGAAAAGGAATCGGCGACCACTCTTGCAGCATCGCATCATAGACAAGGACACGGACATCGGAGACCGAATCCCCCCAATAGGGCATCAGATCAGCATTGGACACCATCACCGGATCGTGATCCCGATTCAGGTGACTGGCAGAGTGTCCGGTTTGGACCGCCACACAACACACAAAAACAACCACCAACCAAAACCGTTTCATAGCACACCTCAAAGTATTCTGCATCTCGCCTTCATCCGATTCATACTCCCCCATTGTGGTCACCGCAGGGAATCTCTCCCGTATGCCTAAAAGGAAAGCGGGTTTGTCCGAGGGATCAATATTCCGGCCAAACCCGCTTTCTGTCACATGACCTCAGGACAATCGTCTCATTTCTCAAATGCGTCGATCGCCTCTTCCTCTGTTTCAAATGTATCAAAAATCGTGATTAATTTTGTGACCATGAACAAACTTTTCACTTTTTCTGTCACACGGCTCAGTTTTAAATCACCATCAGCATTGCGTAATGAGGTCATAGCACCCATCAACGCGCCGAGACCGGTACTGTTCATCCAGGACACCTTTCCCAAATCGATAACCACCTTTTTGACACCCTTGTCGATCAACTCTTTTACCGTATCATGAACAGCCAACGTCTCGGAACCACCCATTAGCTTGCCCTTCAGCTCCAGGATGGCGATATCATTTTGCATACGTTCTTTCATGGCCATGCTATCCTCCTTTACAGCTAGTCTTTTGGATGTGTGGTTTGATTAGACATCCACACTCTGTTTATCTGCCGGGAAATCAACCGAATTTAGATTGATTTTGGAATAAAGTTAAAGATCCTGGCAGATGCATTTCAAGAAAAGAAATTAATGGTTTTATGTATATTAAGCAAATGTTTATTGCATCAGAACCCAGGTGTCGAACCTTTATGTCAGAAAAAACACCTGCGGACGACATCCTATCAACATACATTGTAATGTAATTAAAACCATATACAAGCCGAATCCATTCCCGTTCAGTGGTATGTGGATCAGAAACCTGAAATCAAATCCGATCGCGACAATGTCCCTCTGCCCGGTTATCGCTATTATACCAGAGTGGCAGAGTTGATAGGGTTAAGTTCCTGCAACAAGGCTTTTGCATCAGCATGTTCGGGGTTGTTTTGCAATACATCGGACAAGAGACGTTTGGCCCGGTCGGGCCAGCCGCTGGCTTTGAAATACCGTGCAACGCGCATATAAACGGGTTCAAATCCACCCATGTGTTGTAACAGTTGGATCAGGTCGGTACCAAAGGATTCCTCGATATACCGCCGTTGCTCCACCAAAAGAGAGAGTATCACCACATCTTCACGATGGTGGATCAATACCTTTAACAACCAGTCCTGCCCCTCCTCAAACAATCTCTGTATGCGTTGCCAGTACAACTCGTAAGAAGATCTGGATTCTGCATAATCATCGCTATCGGTGGCATAGTGCTCCATGACATATTTCAATTCCCGTACCACCGTCACTTTGTGAAAAATGAGTCCGACTGTATTGATAAACTCGGTTTCGTCTGTGTTGGGCTCATATTTGGCAGCCGCCTCGTACAGTCTCTGCTGTGGATCGATGACCCGTTTGAAAATCAGGTGGAGATCTTCCTTGATGGCAAACACCTGTTCAGACAATTTTTTCAGTTCGGCAAAGGGGATATCCCGGTCGCTCAGGTAATCGCGGTACAGATTGGAAAACATGTTCTGGGCCCGCAGGTATTGCGATGTCACTTTGCGGAGTATCCAGGGTTGAATGTGCTTGACGAATGGACTGATCGTTTGGGATTTCATACCACCACTCTCCTGTTATTCAGGTAGCATAAGGTGTTCCAACCACATTCCCTCGGAGCGGCTTTGAATCAATGCATTGAACAAGAGCTTGTAGGATGCCCGGCTCTGAGCTCTAAACTGCGGCCGCAGGGCGATGAGAATCAGACGGCCCTTTCCCAGCGGTACCTCTGCCATAACGGACCGGCCGGTCAACAGTTGCCGCCCCCGTATCCAGCCGCTTTTTAAAATATTTTCCTGGGTATAGCGAGCGACCGACTCACCGGGATGAGACAGTAAAAGCGGACTGTGTCGGTTCAAGCCCGCAATCTCGTCTTGCAGGCCATAGCCCAGGGGATGATCGGTCTCAATCCGGGTTCGCAGGAGGGCCCCGGGTGAATAGTACTCCCGTGCCCGGCCATCCCGAAGAATTTCAAGACTGTCGACATCCATATATCTGCTGGCCAACTCTATGGAACGATTCAAGAGTACCAGCGTCCCACCCGATTCGACAAAGTCCTCGAGTCGATCCACACCCACGTAACCCATACCCCCACAGTAGGGTATGGGCATCTGGGATGGCTTTGCCCCTTGCACGACAGATTCCGCCGTCTGATCTGTCACTATTAAAACATCAAAGGGTAGAGCTTGATTCCTGATCATCGAGTCATCTACAAGGGAATAGGGAATGTTGTAGGAATCAAACAGAAACCGTGTCCACCCCACATCGATCGAGGCTGGATATCCGGAATACAATCCAATGCGTGGAGGATACAATTTCAGCACGCGGACATTTTCACGGGGTGGGGCCGCGTAAAAATCGACACCTGATTTTCGCGCCAGGTCCCCTACCCGGGAGGTATCGCCCAGCGGGATCCACAAACTCCCGCAGTCAAGAGTCTGTGATCCGGTGTCGATGCTATCCATCAGCCAAAACGCCGAGAGATCATAGAGAGACTCGAACAACAATCGTACCACTGCGTTGGATCGATAATCCACCACCACCCCATTGGTCAACCCGGTGTTGCGTGGATACCGTCCCTCGGGCGGTAAAAGATCGTGAACACGCTCAAAGGGACCCAGGAACTGATCATAGACGGGCAGAACCGTCACGCCGAAAAAGGAGGGCAGGTGATGACTGGTCACATCATAAGCAGTTGGTTCTGAATTCGGATCCATGCTGCCGGTGGCCGGATAGGGGCGATTTAACAACAACGTTTGCGCATACCGGCCAAAGGGCTGCGCCGTCGGGATCACGATCATATCCTCAGGATAAAGAGTCTCGCCCAAAACAAATGCCTCTTTCGCATGGTACATTTTGATTCCTCCCCGGTCCAAAATCTCCAACAGATCGTATACAGCCCAGGGATCGTGTTGTCCGGGAGGAATCAGATAAAGGGGCCTCTGCGGAATCTCCCGGGTATCGTAATGAACCATTCGCACCGTATTGGTGGCCCACTGTAATCGATTAACAGCGGCGTGTTTCAACACTGAAAAACAAGCATTAAGACCATACTCAACGATATGGTAAAGGCCCCAGGAGCCCGCTGTCCAGGGAAGCGGAAGGTTCCATTGACGGTATCGTGGATCGATGCCACAAAACGGACGAAGGTCGTGCTTTTGAAGTAAAACCGGGTCGGCGGCATTGGCCGAGGCGAGTTCAATCAACAAACGGACTCCATAGTGGTAATGGCAGTAGGCTCGGGCCGGAGAATAGGCATCAAAGCAACCCTGTATCAAAACCCCGCGCTTGTATTGAGAGGTGAGGTCAGCTGCCACAGAACTGCCCAACGCAGTGAGTTCCGCCTGGAGAATGGGGTCCATCTGGTCATCATAGGGATCCACATACGGCGGCACAAACATCCTGGGACCATAGCGCCCCATCTGATGCAGATCCACCACAACATGTGGATGCCAGCGGTTATAGACAGATTCGACCGTAAGTCGCGTCTCCGGCTGTGTCAACAGGAACCAATCCCGGTTGATGTCATGGCCGGTATAGGGATGATCGAGAAACGGATAGGGTCCATCCGCATAGGCGGAGCCTTTGTGACGCCGGTACCAGTGGACAACCCGCTCGAGGCCATCCGGATTGTGTGCGGGGATCAGCAAGGTGATCACATCCCGACGAATCCGGTCAAACATCCCGGATTCCTCGGTCACAAGCCGATGTGCCAGTTCCATGGACATCTGAGAGGGCCCCACCTCTCGGGGATGGAGGGAGCAATTGATCGAGATGACACTCTTCTCGTTCTGAATAGCACGCCTGGCTCGCCCCACACTCATCGGATCGGCATCATACAGTGAGGCGTGGTGTTGACGGATGGATTCCAGGTGTTGTAGATTGTCATCGGAAGATATCACCGCAAGAACGAGGGGACGTCCTTCGTGTGTCAAGCCCAGGGTATCCAGTTGCAGACGCTCCGAAGACCGGTCCAGGCGGACAAAATAGTCGAGAATATCCTGATAATCTGCCAGATGATGGTCCTGCCCCGGATAAAAACCCAACACATCCTGAGGTGAGGGCAATGTGGGTTGAGCGGCAAGAGTAGAAGGTAGTATCAGCAAAGTCAGAAAAAAAACTGCATGATACCGCAGAGAATGCAATACGAGTTTGAGTCTGAATGCGATGTCCGGTTTCACAACTGCTCTCCGCTTGTACGCGTCGATCTGACCAGAACCCCCTGAATTCATGGTGGTATGAGCCCCCTATCACACCGACTGGACCGGTCCCGACGAGGTCAATCGTCATAATAGATCATTCGCTCGCCACGATCCGTCCAGTCGGAGATGATACGGTGAATCTGACGATATGCATCCTTTGCGGTGGTCATCCACCGCATATCAATACCCGGAACCGAGTCTTCACGATCGGCCAGCCAGCTCAAGGCCAGCTCCATTTTCCACAGAGCGACGGAATCGGCTGATTGCAGAGTCGGTGTAAAGAAATGCTGCTCTACCCATTGAATCAGGGATGAATCGATGGCGTGCGATGACACGTTTCGTGTGACCAATCCCCTTTCGGGATGGAGCGCATAGAGACAGAACCAGCCGGAATCCGACGCCGGCAGCACGACAATCCGCGGATACCGGCTCTTTTTACGATGGCCACGGCGATGTACCGCCATCTGTTGGTTGATATCAGGCTCGAACTCCTGGATCATCGTCTGTTCCAGGAGCAGGGCTTCCAACTCTGAACCACACAACATGATTTTCAGATCATGAATACGTCCCCGGATGGACTGGATTTTACGATCCTCTCCGGTCCTGTGGCCGGTAAAATAGGATTGAATGCGTTGATGAATATTTCTGGCTTTGCCCACATAGATAACCGTTCCCTGTTCATCCAGCATTTGATAGACACCGGGCAAACGGGGCAGCTGACGGATATTCTCCTTGTCAAACCGATAGGGGGTAAAATCCACATCCGGTGACTCGACATCCTTTTCGAACAAAAACAAAAGGTCATCCGGTGCGATTCGTTCCATAACATGAATGATACAGTCTGCAAGAAAACGAATACGAACTTCCAGAGTCCCTTCGCTAAACGCCTGCACACCCAGCAGAGCGGCAATATCTTCCAGACGTTGACACGATTCTCCGGTCAACGACCGAACCAGCTGTACCAGAGACATGAGGGGTGCGGGTTCGGCTGCGTGAATCTGCCGCATGAGCATCCGAAAGCGGGTTATCTGGTTGCCGGTCCCTTCAAAAACGATGGGCGCGGTCTGCAGGGGAAAAAACAACGAATCCAGCACCCTGTCAGAACCAGTGTTAAAAAGAGGCGACTCGACAACACGGAGAGAGCCGAGATGTCCGTTTTCAAGCCAGGCGACTACCAGGGTATGAATATCCCTGTGCAAGGCTCTTACCGGTTCCATCGCACACAGCCAGATCCCGTCAGGAGAGGATGAACGAGTCGGGTGTGCATCATCCAGCGTCCAGCCCTGCCCGCTATCGATGATATCAGGGCATGCCTTGACGGCTTCTGACACCAGTTTGTGAGCCATCTCCGGCGAAATCATCGGAA
>CAYPUH010000010.1:26233-34623 GCA_964413725.1 uncultured Cytophagia bacterium | reverse complement strand
GCTACGCACCGCTATATAATAATTGCCCGGCTCCACATCGGTGAGCACCAATGTAGATGTGCTGCCATCGAGATCGACGACAGCACCGTCATTCTTTAAAAAGTGCGATTTCTGTACCACTGGCGAGCCAAACGGCTCATTGCGCAATTCCACCAGAACCCAGTCACTGACATCAGCCGGAATCGTAGCCACCGACCGGCTATCCTCGGCAAATGGCGAGTCGGTGGGAAGGTATCCACCACTGTTCAAGTCGGTCGTCATGAGGCCGCTCCCCTCGTAAAATCCCTGCAAAAACAAATCAATCGAGGCCTGAACCGATGGTTTGACCGCCTCGATATCGAGATAGTTGAGTATGGTATAGCGATCGAAAATGCCCATGTTCATGGTGAGCTTGCTGTCGTCTACCGTCACCGCAAAGGTGCGCACCAGATAGGGATCGGCAACTTCATCATCGATAAACACCACGCCCTCGATATCGATATAGTTATGGCTATAAGTTTTTCCCTGCCACCCCACCGAGACGGTCACGGTATAGTCCCCATTGGGCAGGTCGAATTCAAAGGTCTTTTGTCTGCCCCAGTCATCGTAAAGAATGCTCTTTTGCAGTTCATTGGGACCACTGCTCAAATATTGATACATGACATGAGCCATATCCCCGTACCAGCCATAGCCCAGCTCGTCATCATAGGTGTTCCAGCCGATTTTCATATAGTCATGTCCGTTCACCTGCAACGGATCGTCAGTGGGATCCCCGTTGGGATCCTGAAAGTTGATGTAATACTCTCCCGGATCCCCCTGCGCGCGTGGATGACCCGAGGGTGGCTGCAGATCCGGAATGGAGGCGATCTCGCCACCGTTTTTCTCCCCGATCACCCGGCGAAGATTGTAGTGAAATTCACCATCACGCGTGTAGCTGGTCAATCCGGATACCATCTTGTCCGCCTGGTCATCCGCTGCAGTGGCCACCCCCACCAGCGGTTGCTGCGATCCATTGAGCACATAGAGATATTCGTAATCCTCAAAGCTGTCACGCATCAATTCAAAGCGGATCGACGGCACCATACGGTGGTTGTTCGAGCCATAGGCAATGGGTTGGTTGTCTTTTGCCGGCGGATAGAGCATAAAGAGATCACCATTGTGGCTGCTGTTCAGAGGGTCGGTCCAGGGATTCTGGCTCCAGTTGTTCATGGAATAATAGGCAATACCCCGAAGACGGTACTTCCACAGAAACCAGCCGGTGAGTTTGCTCTCGATGCCCGGATGATCCAGGGTGATGGGATTGAAATAGGGCGGACGTGTACCGTGGAGAAAATAGATCCAGCTCTCTTCTCCGTGATTCACAGCACGATCGTGAGAGACATCGGGGTCATATTGATTCAAAACTGGGAGCCAGATATCGATCTTGGCACCCGGCTGGTCATAGATCTCGGGTTTGGGGTCCTCCGAAACCATGAGATCGAGGTTCGGGGCGGCGGCCTTGAGCTGTTCCGAGTACCAGGCCACCGCGTCATAATCAGCCTGATCCTGTGGTTCGTTGGCAAAATAGTAATAGGCTTTGTCCAAATAGCCCAGATTCTGCAGATAGGATTCCATCGCAGCGATATATTGAAACCACTTTTGGTTATAGGGGGTATTGGGATCGTCATTGAGATACCAGTCATCCGAAGATCGATTCAGGCCACAGAACGACAAAGGACGTTGATCCTGTGAGGCATCGTTGTTTCGAAAGGTGGCGGCCATAAAGCTGGGAAAGCCGGTGCCGTCGTTGAAGCCGTTGCCGTCGAGATAGTTGTCGGCCGGATCCTCGAATCCCCAGATGCCGTCGTTATCGGTAAAGGTGCCATTACAGTCATAATCGATATAGGGTGCAGCCCCGTTGGTGGTCAATCCACCGGACCATAGCGGCGCTTTGGGTGTCAGACGATGATCGATAAAAAACTGCTTCATCAGGTCCACATACATCCAATAGTCATCGCCGGTGCCGCTGACACTATAGGCATTGAGCACAGCGTTGTGGGAAAAATTCATCTGCGACTTTACATGGAGTTGGTCGGGAATACTGAAATCAAAGACATGCAGCCGCACCGGAATGGCGATGCCGTCGATAGTGACCTGTGCGACATGGTCACCTGCAGAAGCCGATGCAGGGATGTTAAAGGTAATCCAAAAGGAAGTGTTTTCGTTGGCGACAATATCGATATTGTCGCCGTCTTCGATGGGCCAGAGCGGATCGGGATAGTCACCCAGTCGGCCCAGATTGTCACTGGTCTGGGTGATGGGAACCGTTTTCACCTGATAACACTCGGTGGCGATACCGGAGCCGAAATCATCGATCTGGAATGTCACTGTCCCCGACATCGCCGGACGCACGATAACCTGAAAGGGTTCAAACTCATTTTTTGCGGCATAGACCCTGATCTCACTCCCCGCTTCGGTGGGTACACTGTCATCCTTGAATACTCGTTCACTGGGTGGTGTGGTCCAGAACTGATAGTCGGCAGTGCTTTGATCGAGACGATGCGTATAGGTCTCGAGCTGCGCAAATACGGTGACAACACCGGCAAGTAAAACAATAAAAAGAAAACGAAACATAGTACTAGCTCCGAATGAGTGATGAGTCCATGATTTTTTCCCAAATGGCTGGACAACTATAGCTTCCAAAAGTGTTCAAAGACCATGCCAGAGTCAGAGGGTTTTCATCCCCATAAAAACTCTGTAAGCTCTGTTTTATCAGCAAGCAAATTGAAACGATCCGCCTCAAAACGGGTTTTTCAGCTGTTTTCGCTGGTGAAATCACAATTATATGGTGATATGCCAAAACGACAAAAGTGTTAATATCCTCTGGGCAATGGAACCTGTAATTGTATAGATTTCAGTCATCAAAAATGAATTCCTCTTTCGCACTTTATGCTGTTTGTGGTTATATATACTTGTAGCACAAAAAGATAACACAGGCAACTCTTGCTTGTTTTCGTGTCAGAACCAAACCCCCAATCTGAATAAAAAGACTGGAACCATCTCCTATGAGACCTCAAAGCAATCTTCTCGATCCCGACACCATCCGTGAAATGTGGGACAGCATGCATGACAACGGTTACTTTGAACGCCATATCCTCTACCAGGACTGGGCGGATCTTTGGGGAGAAACAAAGCCCGACGACGATCCCCTGGAACCCGAGATACAGCATTGCGAGCAACTCCTCCGGGATCTGGACTGGAGCCGGGACGACATTGTTTTACCCGTCGAGTATTCCCTGGCCCTGGAACGGGCCATCAAACGGAGCGAATCGGTGTGGTTACCCGGGTCGTTTCCATTTCGTCAGACAGCAACCGCGCTGGACTTTGGCTGTGGCTTTGGCCGCAGTCTGCTCTGGATGAGAGATCTCTTTGACACCTGTATCGGCATCGATATCGCCGGGCACGCCATCGTCCTGGCGGAACGGATCTTTAAAGACGATCCCTCGGTGCAGCTGTATGTCAGCGACGGTCAGCCCATGCCCGCATCCATTCCGCATCAGAGTATTGGATTTATCTACTGTTTTACGGTCTTTCAGCATATCCCGCGGGAGATGACCCGGGCGATTCTGCCCGAACTAGAGCGTCTCCTCGCTCCGGGTGGACAGCTCGTCTTTAATCTCTACTCAGGGGTCAATGAGACCCTGACCTCGGGCGAGTATGGCACCGAATGGGCTATCGGCTATTCCCGCGATCAGACAGATGAGCTGATCGGCACCACCGCACTCAACGTAAATTCGATCAAGACCTGGAGCGTCACCAACAGTCCGGCCTACTGGACCTGGGTCGAACTCGTCAAATAGCATTGGAAACAGAGATGGTACCCGTCACACGCTCCTTTACCTCATTTTTGTCCAATCTGTTCAGGCACCAATTCATGGTCCGGAATCTGATCGCGCGGGATCTGAAAGGACGCTACGCGGGATCCTATCTGGGGGTGCTCTGGACCTTTATTCATCCCCTGATCCAGATCGCAATTTATTTTTTCGTATTCTCGGTGATCCTGGGCATCCGCTCCCAGCACACGGGAATCGCATTCGCACCCTGGCTGGTCATGGGACTTCTGCCTTGGTTCTTCCTCACCGATGTGATTTCCCGTTCTCCGGACACGGTGGTGTCGCAGGCCAATCTGATCACCAATATGGTCTTTCCCTCTGAAATCCTGATCCTGGTCAACCTCGGCTCTGCGATCATTCACCATCTGATCTCGTTCGGGCTGTTTATCGGGGTGTTGTTCCTGTTTGACATCAGTGTGACCCTGTCGCCGGGATTTTTGCTTTTGCTGTTGGTTTCTACCAGTCTGCTGTTGACCGGTCTGGGCTGGTTCCTCTCCGCAGTAACGGTGTTTATCCGGGATATCGGCAACCTGTTGAATCTGGTGCTGCCGATTTGGTTTTTTGTCACCCCCATCATCTATCCGATCCAGCAGGTTCCGGACCGGTTTATGACGCTCTATAAACTCAATCCCGCGGTCTATCTCGTCGAGGGATATCGCCAGGCGGTATTCAATATCCATACCCTGAGTTCGCACGAGTTTGCCGCCTATATGGTTGCCAGCATGGTCATTTTTCTGCTGGGTGCCTGGATTTTCAAACAATCGAAACGCCATTTCGCCGATATCCTCTAACACCGGAGTCCACGTGTCCCCTGCCGTTTCCGTTCACAATCTATCCAAGATATATCGTTTCTACCCCTCCAGACTGTCGAGATTTCTGGATCTGGTGGGTCTGGAGCGGCTGAGCCGCTACAAATCGTTTCCGGCGCTCCAGGACATCTCTTTCACACTCGACAAAGGCAGCACCGTGGGCATTATCGGTCAGAACGGCAGTGGAAAAAGCACCCTGTTGAAAATCCTCAGCGGCATCACCACGCCGACCTCGGGTGGATATCAGATCGATGGCCGGGTGATCTCGCTGCTCAATCTCGGTGCCGGATTTGACCCGGACTTTACCGGCCGGGAAAACGTGAAAATCCAGGGTGCAATCATGGGATTGAGTGGTGACGAGATCGAATCCAGGATGGACGACATCACCCGGTTTTCCGACCTGGGACCCTTTATCGACCGCCCCACCCGCTCCTATTCCAAGGGTATGTATTTCAGGTTGGCCTTTGCCGCCGCCATTCACATCGATCCCGACGTGCTGATCCTGGATGAAGTGCTGGCTGTGGGAGATGCCTTTTTTCAGCACAAGTGCTTCACCAAATTCCAGGAATTCCGGGAACAGGGTATTACCATCATCGTGGTGACACACAACCTGCCCTGGATCACGACCTATTGTGACCGTGCCCTGCTGATCGACAATGGTAAAATCCTCCGCGATGATGAGCCCAAGGGGGTTGTGGACGACTATAACAAGGTGCTGGTCCGGAAAACCACCCAGCTTCACCCCGATGCCGACATCGGATCCGGGAGCAAGCGTATCTGGACCTCCCTCTTTAATCCCAATCCGGATGAACACCGGTATGGCAATATGGAGGCCGAGATCCTCGAAGCCGGATTTTTCGACAAAAAGGACACCCCGGCGCAGGTGCTGCGACGCAACTTTCCCTACTCCCTCAAAGTGCGCCTGCTCTATCACAACGACATGGAGGCCGCGATTGTCTCCTTTGCCATCAAGGAACTCTCCGGCACCACCTTGTGCGAAACCAACACCTATTTTGAGCAGGTCAAAATGGAACCGGTGGAAGCGGGTGCCATCGTCGAGGTGAGATTTCATCAGACCATCACCATCAACCCGGGCAACTATCTGCTCTGTCTGGAGGCGTTGGGTGTCATCGATGGCAAATATGTTTCCTATGACCGACGGATGGATTACATGATCGTGGAAATTATCGCCGATCAGCGACGAAATGGAATTTTTGATCCCCAGGTACAAATCGATTGGACGCGAATACAGTGAACCGAACCCGATTCATACCGCCTGAATGGTATATGTCGAACGAGTGGACTCTAACAGATGCGGGGTACACATGATCAGCCGGCTGGTTCACATCCTCCAGACTCTGGTGCGTCATGTGATTCATCTGCCCAGACCGGGATTCCGGGTGCAGCGGCCGGTCTTTTGGCACCATTATCGTCTGTTCGGCTTCAGGGAGACCCTGGACGAGATATGGCGACAGCTCAACGCCCCCCGGGCTGCTTCTCCCGTGGAGGTAAAACCCGGAATGCAACCGGCACGTCTGCCCCGATCCGCCGATTCATCTTTTGAGATCACGGTGATCATCCCCACCCGCAATGCCGGCAGCGATCTCGAGGCCCTGTTATCCAGTCTGCGCGAACAGAGAGGTATCCACCGGCTGGAACTGATTCTGATCGATTCCGCGAGCACCGACACCACGCGGGAGATCGGCACCCGATATGGCGCCCAGATCATCCCCATCGATCCGGCCGACTTTACTCATTCCTATGCACGCAACCTGGGTGTTCGCCATGCGACCTGTCCCTGGTGCCTGTTCACTGTTCAGGATGCTCTGCCGGATTCTCCGGACTGGCTGTATCGGTTGGTCAGCGCGCTGGAGGCCAACCAGGCCAGTGCGGTGTCCTGTATCGAACAACCGCACGATCAGACCGATCTTCTCTCGCAGGTTATCGGCTGGCACCACTATCGCCAGTTCCGACTCGACCAGTTCGACCGGATTCTGACACAACCCGCCCGGGACCGATATCTGCCCCTGCGTGAGAATGCCCATCTTTCCAATATCGCCTGTCTGATCAGACGCTCCGTCATTGAACAGACACCCTTTAGGGGAAACTTTGCAGAAGATCTGGCGCTGGGGTTGGATTTGTTGCGTCAGGGACATCGTTTGCTCTTTCTCCAGTCAGTGAGTGTGATTCACGGCCACAACCGTCCGGCAGGATATTATCTGCGAAGGAGTTTTATAGATTATATCACCATGAGCGCTCTTTTTGATGACTATATAAGACCCGCAGACAGTCTCGCTGTCGCCACACCCAATCTGTTACATGGCCTTGCTGCGGTCACTCGCTTTGCCGATATTCTGGACGATGGTCACAACGGCTTTACACACCCATCCCTCAGCCGTCACATGGTCCGGCTTCAGCGAAATCTGTTTATGAATCAGGGGTCATTCGATCGGATTTCCAACATCCGCGACCCGGACATCAAGAGACTGATCCGTCTGTTGACCGCCATGCCGGTCGGGAATGGTCCCCTTTGTGTCAACAATCCGTTTAGCATGGGATTACAGGGATACAACAAACTCATCCTCATGTATCTCGATCAGCACAACAGCACCCCGGATGCGGTGTGCATTCGGGAATTCAGGGACACATTGCTCAAAGTATTTGCGCTGTACGCGGGCATGGTGTTGGGATCCTGTTATTGTCATGACCGGTCGATGAACACAGAGACCCGCAAGGCGCTCTATGAGGCCTATTATCATTCGGTATAGACTATTTTTCAGTCAGAGAGGCGTTTCATGACCACAACACCGCTTTTGTCGGTCATCATCGTTCACTATAACACGCCGGAGCTGCTCAAACAAGCGGTCACGTCGGTGCGGCGGGATGAGAGAACCCTCAGCGTAGAGTGCGAACTCTTAATCGTGGACAACAGCAAACCCGAATTCTGTATCCCTGCCAACGCAGTCGACGTCGATGACGTGATCGTTCCGGCAGAGAACCGGGGATACGGCGCGGCTCTCAATCAGGGGATCCAGCGGGCGCGGGGATCCTATATTCTTTTCATGAATGCCGATGTGCAGGTGATGTCCGGCTCTCTGTGGAGACTGCTCGGGCATCTCAAAACACGCTGGGTGGGAGCCGTGGGGCCGCAACAGGTGCTGGATGAGAGGGGTATAGTTCTGTTACCCCCGTTGTTATCCACCACGCCGTTGGACACGGTCCTCCGCTCCAGGCCGCTGTTCTGGCCTGTGGCGCGTCAACGGTGGTTACAGAGTGCCCGGGATCACTGGACCGCCACGCGCGCCATCGATAGTCCCCTGCTGGTGGGTGCTCTGCTGGCCACCCGACGGGATGTTGTCGACGAGGTGGGTGGATTTGATGACCGGTTTTTTCTCTTTTTCGAAGAAGCTGACTGGTTGCGACGGGTCCGGGACCACGGTTATGGCACGCTGTATGAGCCGCGAGCCCGTATCGTTCATCGGTTTCATCAATCGGTGCAGCAACATGCCACAGCCGAATCCTATTTCGAGCGATCCCGGCGACTCTATGAGGCAAAATATCCCTGGGGACTGTTCTGGCGGTGTGTGGACAAATGGTTCCCGGCCAGAACACCTGCATCGGCAACCCACCCGGACGGAGTGGAGCGGGTTCAGCTGCCACTCGATCTGTCATCATGGGTCACCGACCGCCGGAACACGATATGGATTCATCTCAGTCAGAACCCGTCCGG
>CAYPUH010000010.1:0-26133 GCA_964413725.1 uncultured Cytophagia bacterium | reverse complement strand
GGGTCACCGACCGCCGGAACACGATATGGATTCATCTCAGTCAGAACCCGTCCGGCATTCCGGCGGTGGCCAGCCGAATCGATGCGACACAGTCACATTGGCCGGGGGATCCCGATACGCTGGCAACGCTGCCGTCCGGGACCTATTGGCTCCAGGTGTTTCAGAACAAACGAGTGATCAGACTGATGACCTGCGACCTCTAACAGACAAAGGAAGACGATGAAATCATACACCCTGCGTCCCTATCAACCCGGTGACGAGCAGGCGATCAACGACGCGTTCAACCGGGTCTTTGGGCACCGTCGCTCCATGGACGAGTGGACCTGGAAATTTCCGGAACACGAGCGGGAACGATCGATTATGGTGGCCTGTGACCGGTACGGGTCGATTCTTGCTCACTTTGCAGCACAGTTGAGTCGGCTGCACATGAATGACCGGACATATCTCCAGGGGCAGGGAGTCGATCTGTTCAGGGATCATGATCAAAAAAACGAGAGTGGGATCCTGTTTCTCAGGCTTGCACACGCGTTTTACCGCCACATGTGCGGAGAGGGTGCTATCCAGACTCTCTATGGAATGCCCGGCGATCGGGCCCTGCGACTCGGGTTTCATAAACTGAATTTTGGTCCCCCCACACCCGTAGAGTATTATAAAAAAACAATCACGCGGTATGGATGGAACGGATTCGGGACGCGGGCCTCACAGCCCATAGAGTCCGCATATGACCGATTGTGGGAACGGTGTCAACAGAAATACCGGGTGTGTACGGTTCGCGATTCGAATTACATCCGACGACGCTTTCTGACACATCCCTGTCATCGCTATCACATTCTCACCGTGACAAACGGCAACCGTCTAACCGCCTGGGCCGTAGTGCGGACGGACGGCGATCATCTCTACTGGATCGATCTGCTCTGGGATGGCAAACAGGCGCGGGACCTGATCGCGCTGGAACGCAAGGTGGTCCGGCAGGCCAGACGCCTGAACGCCCTCCATCTGCATCTGTGGCTGTCAAACGACACCGATGCGACCGACCTGCTCAAAACCCGTGCATGGGTGCAACAGACTCATCCCCAGCATCTCAACCTGGTCACCCTCTCGTTTCATCCGGGTATTGACCGGGATGCGATAAGAACACAGATGACAGTAACCATGGCCGACAGCGATCTCTACTGACAGGGATTCTGTGAACACAGAATCCATATCATAAGGATGATAATCAACCTGCTCCGGTTAGGGATCACAACCCATTTACTCGAATGGGAACACGAGTATTCATTGTGCAGAGGATTCGGTGCTCTGTACCGTATCCAAAGAGGACATTGACATGGATTTATCAGTACAAATAGAGCCAGTGGTACAGGGAACCCTTTGCGGATTTCTGCTGGATCGCGACAATCCCGAGGCCCTTTTATCGTTACAGGTTCTCATCGATGGCCACCAGGTGGCCTGTATCCGCTCGGATCGTTTCAATGCCGTTCTCCAACAACGGGGGATCACTCCACCCGGGCACGGATTTCTTTATCGGATTCCCGCAACCTTTTGGGATGATGCGGACCATCGCATCGAACTGTATGAAATCACCACGGGACAGCCCCTTCATGACCGGGCCCTGATCTTCCATCAGCATGCCGAACGGCAGATCTTTCCCTATACGGCCACGGATATCGAAGGTCAGCGGGTGCTTGTGGTGGCACCGCATCCGGATGACGAGACCTTTGGCTGCGGCGGCAGTCTCATCCGGCATTGCCGTGCCGGCGATCCGGTGAAATGTCTGATACTGACCCGGGGGGAGCGCGGAGATGTCGACAACCATTACGAGACACTGGAATATACCACCCTTCGGCAACAGGAAGCCCGCCGGGCAAGTGAGGTCCTGGGACTCACCGACATTGAATTCCGGACATTCACAGACCGACAACTGGATGAACAACATCAGGCCCTGTATAACCTGCTGCGGGAGACGCTGATCCACTATCGTCCCGAGGTCATATATGCGCCCTCGCCCAACGAAGTCAATCCCGACCATCGCGTGGCCATCTCGGTTCTGGAACGGGCGCTTGTCAGTCTCGCTCTTCGGGTCACTCTGCGGTTGTATGAAGTCACGCCGGCCGGCCCTGTGAATATGCTGGTGGACATCACCGGGTGTGTCGAACAAAAAGAGAAGGCCATCCGGTTTTACGACACGCAACTGAGCCGGTCCCCATATCTGGAAACCATACAGTCTCTGAATCAATACCGGTCGCTGACCCTGGGCCCGCAGGTATCCGCCGCCGAAGCGTTCTTTCAGATCGATGCGGGCGCTCTTTTGGTCTCTCCTCTGGAGAGCATGGTGCCCTCTGTCCGACTGGCGCTACCGCGCAATGATACCCCTCCGCTCGTCTCGATCGTGGTGCGCACACAAAACCGGCACCGCTTGTTGCGGGATGCCCTGAACAGCCTGTGCCGACAAACCTATGCGCCGCTTCAGGTCGTTGTGGTCAACGACGGGGGTGAGCCCCTCGACGAGCTCATCCCGCAATATGAGCAGCGACTGTTCATCGATCTCATCCAGCACCCGGAGCCTCGCGGACGCGCAACTGCCGGCAACAGCGGTCTGAAGCAGTGCCGGGGAAAATATATCGGCTTTCTCGATGACGACGACATCCTCTATCCCGATCATATTGCCAAGCTGGTGGATTATCTGGAAACCACCGGCGAATCCCTCGCCTACAGTGACTGTGAATCGGGAACCTATGAATGGATCGGAGGAGGCTGGCGCCTGTCCGGCCGGAGAAAGCTGTTCTGTGGTCTGGAGTTCGACCCCGAACGGCTCTATATCGACAATTTCATTCCCAATATGTGTGTGTTGTTTTCCAGATCGCTACTGGATACTGTGGGTATGATGGACGACCGTCTGGAGGTGTATGAGGACTGGGATCTCTGGCTGCGGTTTTCGCAGAACACCCCCTTTACCCGGGTGCCGGGGATTACGGCCGAATATCGTTTCTTTCGTCGCAATCCCTACGACTTTAATACCCACCGCATGGAGGTGTTCAAACAGAGAGATCGGACGACACTCGCGAAAACATACCCCCGATGGCTGGATCGGCACATCGACGCGCTAAAGCAGAAAAAGTCGAATCTGGAACACCGCGTCGCGTTGCTTGCGACGGAACTCGAAACCCTGGAACAGATCCGACGCAGCGCCGGGAACGGCCAGAGCTCCGTTCCATGCAGCCATCGGACGGACGACACCTCGCACCGCCCGGCGAAAATCGCGGTGCTTGGATTTTATAAAACCGGAACCACGGGACTGTATCACAAAATCCTCAACTCGATGGACACCCCGCCGCGACAATTGTTCGAACCCCGGGAGTATCGGCCAGCGCCGGAGGATGACAAACGACCGGTATTGGCAAAGATCATCCTCGGCATTCCGGGACCGCAACATCCGGTGGATTACGCCTCTTTTGATGCCTTAATAAAAATCATACTCGTCCGCGATCCCCGGGACTGGATCATCAGCTGGATGCTCTTTCTCATCCAACAGGAACCCACACTGTATGGCAATCGCAAGGTCTTGAAGACACTCCTGTCCATGCTGAGAAAGAAAGAAAAACAGCCTACCAGTATCGCCTTTTTGGATATTCTTGATGCCATCCTGTCGCCACTGCCGAATCAGAATACGGCCACCGTCCTTGACTGGATCCGGGACCTGCACGAGTGGTTTTACACGTTTGAACGGGACTGTTCAAATTCGATTCGTGTCAGCTATGAGGACTTTATCGACGGCAACCTGAGCGAGCTGGAAGGGTATGTGGGAATGAAATTGACCGGGGACGCCCGGGCACAGTCTGTCTACGCACACGTCGCCCGCACCCGATCCTATGGCAACTGGCGACACTGGTTCGTCGCCAAAGATGTAGAGATCCTCAAGCCGATCTTTGGAGGATTCATGCAGCGATACGGGTACGCACCGGACTGGACACTGGCCGAACACCCGGTCATTCCCAGACGGACGTGCAGTCACTATGTCAGATCCAGTGTTGAAAAGAGACGTCAAACCAACAAGCATTTAAGCTAGGGTTCCAATCCGGAACCACATCGTGTCAGGATCAAAAGCGATAGAGACCCAACATGTCCACCCTTTTCTATTTTATCCCGGAAAACAGCAGTCCCAGCTGGGGCATCGGCATTCTGTTGCATCACGTCAACATGTTGAACGCCAATGGCGTTTCAGCCATCGCGGTCTGTCCGGACCCCTCGATACGGTTTGACTGGATGTCACAGGCCCCGGATGTGGTATCCCCTGACGACATCGCCCCCCGGGCAGACGATATTCTGGTGGTTCCGGAAGTCTCGGCAGCAGATCCCCGGATTCGCCGCTTCGACTGCCGCAAGATACTCTTTGTCCAGGCCAGCATTCTGTTGACGCGGGCCTTTTCTTCACGTCGGGATACTCATCTGCAGCAATATGAATGTGCCTTCGCCATTTTGCAGCATATTCGGATGATTCTGGAGCGGGGATTCAACCTCAAGACCTATCAGATCCCGCCCTTTATTGCGCCTCTGTTTTTTTCATCACCGGATCGGCTAGCGGAACGGAACCGCTGGATCGTCACGTTTCCCAAGGCCGGCTACCGGGCCATCGGCATGCCGGATTTTGATCTGTTCGACCTCTATTTTTCAAACATACCGGAGGTCGAGGCATCAGACCCGTCATCCATCCCGACAGATCGATGGGTGAGGGTCCCCTTGCGCGATCTGACCCATGCGGAAACGGCCCGGATTCTACAACAGGCGGCATTCTTTGTCAATCTCAACAGTCTCGAGTCCTTGAATTCCACCGTTGCCGAAGCCATGGCCGCCGGCGCCATCCCGTTTTGTTTCGAATCCATCGGCGGACACGAGTACATCCGGGATGGTGAAAACGCCCGTTTGTTTCCCAACCACCATGTATTCCCGCTGATGTTCGCGCTCGAGGAGGGTATGAGTCAGTTTGACCAGGATCGACACTCTTTTCAGGAGATGCGAACCCATGCATTCGACACGGCGAGTCGATTCCAAATACAACACACCGAACGCATTCTGGTAGAGACCATCCATATGCTGCAACAACGGTAAACCCGGCCCGGGCACACTATTTCGTCCGCAAAAAGTGATCTTTCATCTCTTCCAGTTCCTCCTCGCCGATGGCGACCATCCCGCCGATCAGGCTGGCATCGATCAGAGAGCGGGCGCTGAATTCAGCCACCTCCAGTCGATCGAAGGCCTGCAGCAGAGACAATCCCACCGCCAGGACGGCGTCGTTTTCCAGCAGGATAACCGGCGTATCCGCGCTCAATGTCGACGACACCCGGCCTTCGTCGGTATATTGCGGTCCGTAAGGTACTTTGGGGATATCCCGCAACAGGATATAGCTCTCGGGAATGGTTCGGGTGTCGAATTCCTGTTGACTGATACTGAACGCGGTGGCATTGGGAGCCTGTGTCGAGATGATGGCCTGAAAATCGGGGTGATCCCGATAGATGCGGTCGTGCAGCAACACCGATCGGCTGGGCAGCTTGCCCCGTTGCCGTTGTTGTTTCTGAATCAGCACCATATCATCGATATCCAGCATCCGGCGGTCGATGCCGGTGGGAGTAATCAGAAAACTGTGCCGGTCCAGGCGAACGGATACCACTCCCTCGGTGCTGGTCATGAGTTGCTGGTCGTAGGCGCGATGAACGATCTCCTTCATATGACGGCGATAGGCCTTTTCCCGGTTGGTGTGATCGCCGGGATCAAACTCGACCAGATAGTGTTTGCTGTGATGGTAGAGGGCCAGCTGCTCGTCGGTCAGCTCCTTATACCCGCCCAGCATTTGGGCTTTGATGGCCAGGCGGGCACAAAAGTCCAGCGTCTCAAAGCGATGAAAGGCATCGAAGAGGTTGGACCCGCCACAGACCACGCCGTGGTTTTCCATGATGATGGAATCGAATCCCTGGCCAAAGGTGTCCGCGATCTGCTGTCCCAGCCGGTCACTCCCCGGCAACGCATAGGGCGCATATCCCACTGAGCCACAGACGTCCTGTGCTTGCGGAATGATTCGCGTGGGAGGGGTCTTGCGCACGATGCTGAACGAGACCAACGGACTCGGATGAGCATGGACCAGTCCGCGCAGATCGGGACGCGCCTGATAGATGGCCTTGTGAAAGGGATATTCGGACGAGGGCTTGTGACGCCCCTTGATGGTGCCGTCCGCCTTGATGCGGACGATGTCATCCCACGTCAATGATCCCTTGTCCACTCCTGCGGGTGTGATCCAGATATCGCCATTGGTGTCCCGGATGGACAGATTGCCCCCGGACGTGGTGGTCATGCCATAATGATACACCCGCTGCATCAGGGTGACGAGTTGTTCCTTGGGATGAAGATAGGCCAGATTCAAAAGTAACCTCGATTCATTTTGTCTCAATGGTTATTCATATAGCTTAAACAGCAAATCAAACATTCACTGTTTGTGTTGCATTCTATGAGTTGTTGCGCCTTTGCGTGGTGCTTTACCAAAGTGTATCAGACCCTTTAAAACACAATTCCGCTTTGATCTATTCTCCACCGGTTGTCTTTTTAAAGGGGTCAGGATGTCCATTGTTTTACCAGATAGGCCACCCGGCGAAAGTTATCCAGGGGCACGCCGGGCGGACAGGAGTCGGCATTGGCCAGGATAAAGGGACCGCCGCTGCCCTGATCCAGGGAGGATTCGACGGTTTCGCTCAGGGCATTCCCGGACAGGTTCAAAAACTGTGTCGGTTCGAGAGCACCGATGATGTCTAGGTGTTCAGGGTGTCAGCAACGTGTTGCGTCTGCAGGGCGAATCGGGCGGCGGTCAGCACCCCGGTGGTGGTCAATTGACCGGGGGTTGACCGTCCGTGGATATCGTCGAGAAAATCGAGCAGATACCCCATCGGCCGCGGAGCAGGCAACGGCAGCGATTCGGGATTCTCGCGGTCCTCCGAGGCGAGCAGGATGTGATCCTGATTCACTCCGGCTTCGGCCACACCGGTGTCACCCCAGCAGGTGACCCGCCAGTAGAGCGGTAGTGTGTAGCTGGTCCGGTCCGGGGAGAGGTAGGACACATCCCCCATCACCGCGGCGCCGTTCTCCAGCGTCCACACCAGATGCGCAGCATCCTGAAAGTGGGGGGCCTGCTCGAAACGAGCATTCCAGGCCCGGGCCCAGTCCACGCGCTGGATCGACTGTCCCGTGAGCCACGGAATGAGATCGCATGCGTGTACAGCAATATCATTCAGCGTGCCTCCATGGCACCCCGGCTCGAAATACCAGGCCGGCCGGGTCTGGCGCATCAGCGGATGTTGACCATTAAACTGAACGGAATGAACCGTACCCAGACGATTCTCCCGGATCAGGTTTCTTAAGCCGATAAAGGCACCCAGATCGCGCAAGTCGAACAGACAGCCCACACAAAGATCGCGCCGGCGGGCTTCCCGTTCGATCGCATCGAGTTCTTCCATCCCGATACAGACGGGTTTGTCGCTGATCACATGTTTATCACGCTGCAACGCCTGCAACAGCCACCGCCCCCGGTCGGCATAGAGATCCCCCACCGCCACCACATCACAGTCGACGGTATCCAGCATCTGAAACGGATCAGAGTGGGTGATGGTGATCTCTCCATCTCTTTCCAGTTGCTGACGTGTGGAGGCATCCGGTTCACAGGCCGCAACGATCTCTACGTCCGGTAACGAAACAGCATGCTGGTACAGCATCCTGATATGATCGTGCCGGAATCCAAGTATTGCCATACGGTACGTCATAATCACTCCAATAATTTCCTTGCGAATGGATTCTGAATGTTATAATTTAATATTCTGAGATCCGAAAAAAAAGCTTTTCCTTGATCTTTTTCGGACAATGCCTCGAGCTCTTGACGATCTCCGACCCCGGACACCTGCATATCGACCCTGTGCCCTCAATTTTTCAGGAGCTACAAAACCAACCGGGACCTTTCGGGCAAGCGGTGCGGACCGAGTATGTCTCGAGCCAAAACCACACAGCCTCAACTCTCACACAAGCCACAGGAGGAATCATGAACACAGTTCGATGGACGAGGCTATTACTGGCCCTGCTCATCATTCCCGTGCTGGTTACGGGTAATACCATCAGCAAAGACGATTATCTCGACTATGCTCGCACGGCCGCTGAAGCAGCCTGGGAGTCCTATGATGAAGATATCGAGCGGTGGGCGGACACTGTCGATTTTGAACATGTTTTTGGCTATCGTCCGCCGTCCAATCCCGTTTATCTGGCTTATGTCAATGCCCATCTGTACAAAATGACACAAAAAGAGGAATACATGGAACGGGCCAAAAAATGCCTGTTGGAATATGGTGAGTTCCGGGAGTACTATCCGGACGATTTCTGGACCGACAAGGTCGGATATGAAGAAGGTGTTCCCGCTCTTCCCAGTTTTTTCACTGCACCCATGTACATCAGAGCCTTTATCCTGCTGGACAATGCAGATGTGTTTTCAAAACAAGAGCGGGACATTCTCGCCGAAAACATTGCAGTCAGCTGTGACCATCAGGTGAAGACACAGGAGTGGGGGGCCATGAATCGCGGCATCATTCGCGGGGAGGTTTTTGCTCTGGCCGCAATGGCCCTGCCCGATCATCCACATGCACCCACCTGGAAAATGCTGGCAGATGCGATCATCGACGACTGTTGGGGTGCATGGGAAATTGAAGACGCATCCCACTATGCCGGCATTTATCTCTACTCACTGGTGTCGACGGTGGAAACGATGAACGAACGGGACTTTTACGCTCATCCCGTTACCCGCTACACCATGCAGTATTATGTCCATCAGATTGCTCCTCATGGCATGATCCCGGATTATGGCGATGCCAATCTCTACAGCAACAACTGGCATCGCTATGTCGCCGTATTCGAAAAAGCGGCCACCATGTATCAGGATTCGGAACTCAAATATGCCGCCAACCGCATTGCCGGAGAGCGGTGGAATTTTAATGCGGACAAAAAGTCCATGTGGCTGGCTGTCATTGCCATGGATTGCTTTCGCTGGGCCGATAACGATATCCCGGCCACCCCTCCCCCGCCCCATAGTGAAAAGGTTCTCGATGATGTGGTGGGAAAAAAGATTGTGTTTCGTGACGGCTATGGTCCCAAAGACACATATATGATGGTCAACTATAAAGACGAAGGCCAGGCCGGATTTTTGTCGCGGGAGTTCCTGCGCTGGACGATTGCTGTGGAAGAGGAAAAAATGACCCACGGTCATTCGGATGAAAACGACATTCCTCTTCTGATGACCGATGGATGCCTGCTGTTGCAAGATGGCGGCTTTCGCGTTTTCATGCCCAGCGGCGTATACTGCGACTATCGCTCTGATTTTTTTCACAACAGCGTTTTCACTCGAACCGACAAGTTGTTCAAGGGACAAAAAAAGGGTGAACGCCGCTATGCGGTCAAGGATGAGCGAGCCGTTCCCGGACAAAACGTACTGGATTTTGTCCGCAATTCCGGAGCCTATCGTCCGGTGGATACCGAGCTCATCGATTTTTTACGCACCGATACTTTTGATTACAGCCGGACACGCGTAAAAGACGATCAGCGTCATACCCTATATGACCGGATCGTGACCTGGGTGAAACCGCTCAATGTCTTTGTCGTTTTCGATGTGGTCAAGGCGCTGGCGGACAACTATTACACCACGGTCAATTTTTGGCACACACAGACGGTAAGAGATTCCGGCACCAACTGGTTCGATACCGGATACAGCAATCTGCGCCGAACCCTATTCCCGACTCACAAATCTTTATTGATCCACTTTCCCCAGGGTACTCTGGATGGTCGTATGATCGGATCGGATCCGGAAATGCGCTACTATCGGGAAGAAGTGGCCATTCATCAAAGTCAGTCCCGCTATCATCATCACGGAGATCTGGCCACATTCACCACGGTTCTGACCCCACATGATACCGGTGCTGATGTTCAACCGTTGCTGGATCGGGTTGAAATGGTCCAGGTGGACAAAGCACCTCTGGCTGTGGGGGTCAAACTCACTCAGGGAAACAAGACATACTATGTCTGCTCCAAGCTCGACCGGAGAATGGATCTTCGACAGGCTGATCTGAGACCCATGTATAAATATGAGCAAGGCAAGGTCACATATGATGACTTTGAGACAGATGCGCATCAGCTCATGATGGTCACAGAAGGAGATCAGGTCGAGTATACGGCGGTCTATGCGGCAAAGTTGCTCTATAAAAACAAGCCTCTTTTCCAACAACCTCCTGTGGAACGGTTTGGTCTTCAGTTCGATGCCGGTCCGGATCGCACCGGGATCCCCAAAGTGCGCTACTGGCAGGATTCCACTACACTACCGGAATAATCACGTACTTGAAAAAAAGCCCCGGCCATTCAGCCGGGGCTTTTTTATGAGACAGGCAAGGATATGGACAAGAGGCAGGTGTGTTGCCTTAGTATTTCAGATACTCTTGCATCGGTACAGGAAAGCCGTCCGGCATCAGCCACATTTGATTCTCATAGACACGCGGTGTATCGTTGCGATGGGCAATCATCCAGTCGATTTTTCTCTGTACGATTTCGGGCAGATTATCGCCATAGATCGTCCAGGATTCGCCCTGGTGATTGACCGGCATAAACTCGATGCTAGAGTGGTCCCAAAGATCCAAAAGATGACGCATATTGTCGATCTCGCTTTCCATCATATCCCGGACCTGTTCGAGTCGTGTGGTCTTTTCCTCTTGTGTTTGTGCCTGGTCATACCCGTGCACACCGGCCACCCAGGCGCCAATATTTTTCAGGGTGGTAAAATAGATCTGCAGCGCCTCCAGGCGGTGCCGCAACGCCAGAACACGCGAATGGACGGGTTCAGACTCTCCGACAGCCTCGAGAAGACGTTGTGTTTCCTTCAGGGCAGTATTCAGACGGGGCCACACCGCGTCGCGGCAGGATTGGATGATCTCATCACCCTGTTCCACGCTGATCAGATCCCACATGGCATCATCGCTGAAATCGATGAGACTGGGATTGTTAAAACTGGAGACCATAAATTTCTCATAGTCATACCGTTCGGTTTTGGAAATCTGTTTGATGTCGGGGACAAACGGTCGACTCCAGGGTTTGTACCAGGGGAATGCCCAGTTGTTACCATAGAGAGGGACGGGAGGAAACGCCCGAATGGCCTCATCCGAGAGGCGCCAGATGTTGACCAGCCGGTCGGCCTGTTCGGCACCGACCTGTTCACGGGCCAGCCGGGACACGAGATCATCGATATCGACATCGGCATCGAGTTGAAAGGCCCGGATCACATTACGATTGACACTGAACGGCACCAGAGAGGCAGCCTCCAGGGTGGCCATCACGCGGTCAATCCCGGCGGCATGGATCTCTTTCAGCCGGCGGTGTACCGTCCAGGGCATGGGGGCGCCGAGCAGATAGTTGACCTTGAGCATTGTAGGCGAGACGATATCCGCTCCCTGATCCCGAACCGACATTTTTTGGGCCCACAGATCGGCATCCATCTGATCCGTGGGAGATGCCAGGATGTCGAGACCGGGTTCCAGTCCATCCAGCATATAATCGCGCTCGGCGACAAAGGCGAACATGTTCATGACCACCCTGAACTCGGGATTTACATCCCGGGCGGCGGATTTCAGCAGTTTATAATAGCGCAGGGCATTGTCAGCAGCCGCTTTGGCAACGGTCTCATCAGAGGTCCATTCCCGGAGCAGATAGGCCCCGCCATTGCGACCGGCATAGAGAGTGGAGGTGAATTCGAAACCGGAGCCGCTGTCGTTGGTCCAGATATACGCATACCCCAGTTCCGGCACCTCTTGCATCAGTTTTTCCATCAATTTGGCATAGTGCCAGCGGACCACAGGATGGGACAGGGTTAATGTATATCGGGGTTTGTAACTCCTGTAGGGATGATCCACCCGTGCGCCACGGAGATGCGGATATTGGGTCAAAAGCGACTCGGGCACGCTGCGGGGCGAACAGATCGTCAATCCGGGAGTCAGCCCGTATTTCAGCGCCAGTCGGGCATTGCGTTTCAGGCAGTCCAGGTTGGCCTGCAGATACTCGGGCGGATAGCTGCCCCGGTTCAATTCGGTTTCGACAAATTGATCCAGATCCGGGCTGGCATTATAGAATCGATAGTAGGGTTCACCCGGGATGCTGGGTTCATCCGGAAAGGGTGTGGCCAGTGCGTTGACGGTCACATGAGAGATACCCAGACGGGCAAACGCTTTCATGGTGGCTTCGGCATTATATCCCCGGGCAAAACGTTCCAGGCCCACCAAGATCTCGTCATTGCCGTCCAGCCACGAAAATGTGGGGGTGATCAGGATGCCCTGCTCCAGATCGGCACTCTTGAGCGAGTCTTCCAGCCAGTGCGTCATGCCCAGATAAAGCAGGTGAGGATGAGACGCCAGTAACATACCGGTGCCATCCGGCTTTTTCTGCAGACAAATCCAGGGATCGTTTTCCGGAACGGGCTGTGCGGGGGCGGGACATCCGGGACGAGATACCGCAATCCAAAAGACATCGGTAGCGATCTCCTCGGGGTTCAACACGACGGGCCGGGTGGAGACAGTGGCCAGAGCGCCCAGTTCGGTGGCCACGGTTTGTTCCACAGGATATCCGTCTCCGGGATAACAGAGCTCGGCCAGACGACCGGCTGTACCGGCCCACAGCAGTTGAGACAGGCCCAACCCTATCCCCAACACCAACAAAGTAAAGCGTTTTAATGTCATAAACAAATCTCCTTATAGGCAAAGATAAACGCGGTATTCCGTCGAATACCATCCGGGTACGGTATTATTTATAAACAAAAGTGACAAAACGATTCATCACAATAAGACCAGAAAAGCTCCCGTAGGGCGGCAGGCTGTTCTGAAGACAAACAGATGGGTATATATTGCGGCGGAGACCGGTATGGGCCGGAGTCACATGCGGGGGTCACCCCAGTTCCGGTCCGCTCAGGGCCCACTGCCGATCCGGATGCCCGGTATGGCGATTGGGTCCTTTGGCCATTCGGGTGAACTGTCGTTGGGGCACAAAGCCCAACGCCTCGAGTGTCCGGGACCAGATGGCGGGCACGTCACGGGCATCTATCAACAGCGGACGGTTTTGGAACCGGGCTACGGTCTCGGACAAGAGATGGCGAGCTCCGATCTCGGAACGGCTGACGAGAGGACCCAGTTGAATGGCGGTGCGGCCATCACGGCCCAGCAGATACCCCTCTGGTTGTTTTTCCCGCAGGGCCATCAGCATTGCAGACGGCAAGCGATCACGCCAGGCAGCCAGTACGATCCGGCGGTCGGCACCAAATGCATCGGCATCCAGTCGGCACAGCGACTCCCACTCTTCGTCCGGGACATCCATCACTGTTAAAGCGTCACCACTCTCAACAGAGCTGTGGAGGGGGCCGGGTTCCCGGCGCCAGCGGGTCCAGGTCCATTCCGGCACAAAGCCGAGTCGTTCATAGACCGGACGGCCCTGGTCGGTGGCATCGAGCTTGAGGGTATCACAATCCGAGAGACTGTCCATGGCGGCATTCATAAGCCGGGTTGCGATGCCCAGACGGCGATGGTCCGGATCCACCAGCACCATACCAATCCACGAAAACCGCGACTGGTAATCGATGCTGGTCACGGTGCCCACCACCCGACCATTGGCCACCGCTGTGAATGCTCCCTCGGGTCGAAACCGGACAAATTCCACCCAGTCCCGCTTCAGTTGATTCCAGCCCGCAAGGGTGGAGAGTCTGAGGGCGTCGGTCAGATCTGTTTCAAGATCGAGGGGACGCAGCGTAATGCCGCCCGCGCCTTCGTATCGCCTGTGGGTTCCTTGGGTTGAGAGCCGGGAGTGCAACCATTGAATCAGGGACTGTTCTGTTTGAGAGACATACCGGGCGCCCTTTTCCGCGGTGGCACGCGACGGAAATCCCAACACGCCTGAGGGGGAGATCTGTCCCACCCCCATGATATCGAGCTCGGATCGCTTTATTCTGTTTTCCAGCCAGTCGGGCGCGGAAACATCCTGTCGCTCCTGGCTCACGAGATCGGGATAGAGATGCATCATCATCGAAGTTTCCCGCTCGCCTGCGTGAAGATCGCGGTGGGAACAATCACCCATATGATCCCCGACCTGGGTCACTATCAAGTGGAGGTCCGGAGAAGATCGATTCCAGTCTCGAACCACCGGCCCCAGGACAATATTGCCCCCATGACCGCTGACGATGATCAGCGTCTTAAAGTGTTGCTGTTGGGCTTCTGTTGCCACATCCCGGATCACCGCCATCAGCGTTTCCGGTCTGAGACTGAATGTTCCCCGGAAGCCGCTGTGCTCCAGGCTGCATGCCAGGGTCAACGGAGGCAACAGTGCCGCATCGCATTCTCGGGCCAGACAGCGGGAAAAATGATCGGCGAGCAGAGAGTCGGTCTGAACCGGAAGATGGGAGCCATGCTGTTCACAGGATCCCACCGGCAAGATGCAGATGCCGGACCGGTGATCATTCCATTGGGGGCTGGTCGAGAGGCCATCGACAACAGACGATACGATGTCATCTGACGGGTCATTCTGGATGGGGCGTTCAGTCATACAGAGAGATCTCCAAACGTCGAAGATGGGTGGTTACGGTTTAATGGTCAGTGATCGCAAAGCACACACATGGACAGGCGTCACGGAATTCATCAAATGCGATTTGGGTACTATCCGGATCACCGTCGCGGACGTTTGAGCGGGGTGTTTTTAAACATATCATGGATACCGCCCAGAGAGCTCAGAATGTCGGAGGCCTGGTAGGGCAGATATATAATTTTGTTGTTTTGTCCGCTCACCATTTCCTTGAGGGCGTTGATATAGCGCAGCGCCACGAGATAGTTGGCCGGATCCAGGCTTTTAGATTGATATTCGCGTTGAATGCGGTTGATGGCTTCGGCTTCAGCCTGGGCCTCCCGGATTCTGGCCACCGCTTCGCCCTCTGCTTTCAGCATTTGTGCGCGTTTTTCCCCCTCGGCATTCTGAATGGCGGCTTCTCTACTGCCCTCGGCCTCCAGGATGGCCGCCCGTTTTTTACCTTTGGCCTCGAGAATCACCGCCCGCTTGTCCCGTTCCGCCCGCATCTGCTTCTCCATCGCTTCCTGAACATCCTCCGGTGGCTGGATGTCTTTGATCTCGACATTGACGATGGTGACACCCCATTTTTCCATCCGACGCATCATGGCCTCAAACAATCGCTGATTGATCATCTCGCGCGAGGCCAGAGTCTCATCCAGCGTCATCTCACCGATAATGCTTCGGAGAACCGTCTGAGTCAATCCCTCGATCCCTTCCGGAAGGTTGGCCACTTCATACACGGCTCGATAGGGATTGGAAATCTGATAAACCAACAGAGGATCGATCTTCATCATCACATTGTCTTTGGTGATCACTGTCTGGATAGGAAACTGGTAGACGCGGTTTCGAAGATCGATGCGATATTCAGGAATTTGTTTACCAATCCAATGATCGCGCTCCACCCGTTCAAATTCGCGCACCATCAACGGTCTCGGATGTTCGATAAACCGCAGTACCAACTGAAGCCCGGGATTTAGAGTCCGGTGATATTTACCGAGTCGTTCGATGACCATGGTCTGGGATGACCGGATAATTTTAATACTACTGCCCAAATAGGCACCGATCAGGATCAGCAGAATATAGAAAACGTACATGGTTCCTCCTTCGTCATCAGAGCAAGCAGACCGGGGTCACTCCTGGCACACCCGGCTCAATGCATCATTTCGTTCAGTTTGTTGATAATCTCATCTTCATGAGCGGGTTTTTCGAGATACCGAACCCGATCATCATTACGGATAAACTCACGGACCAGGGCCACATCTCTGAACACCGTATAGATGAGCAATGGACCGGAAAATTTTTTTCGAATACATTTATACAGCAACAAGCCGGTAATTCTGCCATCCTGGGATTCCTCCGGACTGAACAAGCTCCCGGCCGGCATCATCACATCCAATATGATCGCATCGTACCGGGATGGAAAGGTTTTGAGTTCATGAATCCCCGTTTCGTAATCCGTAAAAAAATCGATGTTATAGCCAAGCATCTCCATAATTTCCCGCAATGTCTCCGTTTGATAGCGATCATCATCGATCCACAACAGTCTCATGAATTCCCCCCGTGTTGTCTGGCAGTTCGATGGTAAATACAGTTGGTGCGTGCAAATGGCTTACATAAATGTGACCGCCATGTGCCTCTAAAATTTTTCGAGTAATATACAAGCCGATTCCGGACCCCTGAACCGTTTTGGTGCGGGCATTTTCGGCCCGCTGATAGAGTTCAAAGATACGCTCCTTCCACTCTTGCGGAATGGCGATGCCGGTGTTTTCCACCTCGATCACCGAGAGGGCGTCTTGCTGCTTGATGCCTCGGATATAGATCACCGTCCCCTTTTCAGAATAGCGGATGGCATTACGCAACAGGTTAAAGAACACATTTCGCATGAGATTGACGTCCAGTTCCATATACATGGCGATGCGCTGGTGGCCCACGTATTCCAGATGGATGCCTTCACTTTTGGCATACTCTCGCATGGTTTCGACCACCGGGATGATCACTTGTTTGAACAATTTTACCGGTCTCAGATTGAGCGAGATGGAATCGGTTCTGAGAAATTCCAGATTGCTGAACGTATAATTCAAAAACTGACAATGTTGAATACCTTCATCGGGAAGCTGCTGCAGTCGTTTATCCTCGATCCCCAACGCTTCGATACGTCTCTTAAACAGGGAAAAGGTTTTCATGATGGGATCGATGGGAGCGATCATCTCATGTTCTGTGGTCCGAAAAAAGGACTCTTTTTCCTTTAGATTTTTTTCTGCCTCCATTTGATTGTGGATAGCCTGTTCGCGTTTGTTCTTGAGTACGAGGTCTTTTTTCAGATTCTGAATCGCCAGGCCGGTTTGGCTGGCAACCAGGTGCATACGGTCTCTCATGAATTCATCAAAGACACGAGTCCGGTCACTTTCCAGGTACCAGACACCGAGAGGATTTCCGTTTTGGTCGGTAATCAGCTGGGTCATGCAACTGTGTACGGAAGCGGTATCGCCGACATCTCTGTTTCCGAGTTCCGCATATCGTCTCCAAAAACCTTCCGGTACGGGATCCCACACCTGTGTTTTGGTAGAGTTGTCCTTGCGATAGGCTCGCACGGCTCTGGCCAGGATGGTCTGGCTGATGGGCAATTTGCGTGGAGCGTGCCCGGGGTCGATGATGGTCGCGTTGCCATCGTCATCGTCCACCAGAATATGAGCTCTCTCGATCTGCAGAAACGCGATCACCCGGGTCAGGACATGAGACAAAACCTCATCCAGGGGGCCTTCGCGATTCTGCAGGACAATCTCGTCGAGAGCGCGGATATCGGTAATGGTGAGAAGTCGCATATTTTCCCAGGCCTGGGCGACGCTCTGGCCAAGGATACCCAGCAGCTCTATATCATAATCCTCCAGTCTCCAAAGCGAATCAGAGTCTGCGGCTACCGGGATATCCAGACAAATTTTACCGACCAGACGGGTGGCGCTATGAAGCGGCAGCTCCACCCAGATCGGATAGTCTGCTTTAGAGAGCAGCTTGTCGTGGCGGAACTGTGCGTCTTCCGAGGTCACCACAAACCGGGACATAAAGCGGCATTGGTCCAGATATTCGGGAATGGCCACAATCCGTGGTCGTCTGGAATTCTCAGCAAAAAGATAGTCAGAGGGGTGGGCCTGACTCCTGGATATCACCAACGGCTTGACCTCGATGGGTTCATACGAGCGCTGGTAGGATCGATCCAGATCGGGAATGGCGCGATAAAAGCTTTTGAGCACGAACGCATCTCCCTCTTCCGTGGACAGGTAGAGGCGATAACGGCTAAAATAGAGACGATTCAGAAAGGCATCCACAACCACCGAGTCCAACTGCTGATAGGACCGTACGTTGGCCAGTTCGAGGCTGATATCGGATAACACCTTGCGTGTGGTACAGTCACGCACAATCTCCACCACCTGAGTGCGGCCCGGCAGCCGTTGCGAGGAAAGATTTCCCCACCGGATCTCCTTTCGCAACGGATGTATATACTGCCAGTCACGGTGTATGGTTTGTCCGGGATCATTGAATGCCTGCAAGGAGGGGCACCCTCTGCAGTGGCTGTCCTCACCCTCAACATCCTTGCGATGGGGTTCGAACACCTCATAACACTTTTTCCCCACAGCCTCCCGGGCATCGATACCAAAGTGGGCGGCTTTGGTCTGATTGATAAAGACGATGCTAAACTGCTTTTTGCCCGGTGCCATTTCAATCACGGAAATTTCTGCCGGACTGTGGTCAATGATGGACCGGAATGTTCGATCGAGAAACATCATTCTGCCTCCCCACGGCATGGCCAAAGCGGGCCTAGTCTTCCTGAATCAGTTTTTCAAATTCCCGCTCCATTCGCCGCATGTCATCTACCACCTGCTTTTGCCTGCGTCGAAGCATTCTAAACGGGTAAATCAACACATAATTGATAGCTAGGGAAATTAATCCCACGGCAATCCCCTTCCAATGCGGCTGTATGGCATCCACCTCGAGCATGGCATTCATCAGGAAGAGCAATACCAGCGTATTGAATCCTGCCAAAACCCACAACCAGTTCAGATGCTGGCGGATGCGCTGGGTGAGAGCGGCGTTCAATTGATGCAGAGTAAGGGGCATGGATTCGGTCTTTCTGGACTGCAAAAATTTCCAAACCTCACGAGTAAGGTAGACCAGAAAGACAATACCGTTCAAAAACAATATCTGCGACCAGTCGTGTTCAGCCATGCGGGCGGCGATGATGACGGTCAGAATCAACAGAATCAGAGAACTGGTTTTGATGAGGATGGTGCGGTGATACAGCCGTTCAAACAACAGTTTCAGCTTTTGCTTGCGTTGGTGGATAGACAACACCACATGAAAAAGTCGCTGAATTTTCTTTTCCTGGGATTCCTGCTGGAACAGATGCTCGAATGGTTTCCGAGCACGACTATAGTATTCATAGTCGAACCAGGTATCCCGCATAAAAATATCGGACAGCTTTTCCCATTCGTGCTGGTAGGGTTCGATGGCTTTGCGCTTGTTTTCCAGAACATCCATATGAGATTCAGCATTGGAAATCGAAGAGCCCAATTCTTTGATTTGCCTAAGGATATGGGAAAGAATTTTGGCTTTTTGTTTATCCCGTTCATACACAGAGACCGTTCGGTCTCGTGCTTGGCGATACTGTTCCACAAAAAGCTGTTCGCGAATGGTATCGAAATCAGCATCGGCACCCACCAGCAGTGCGAACCGCCGGTCCAGTTGAATGGCGTGTTTGATACTTCGCAGGGCCAGTTCTCTGTCGCTGAGCGAGGCCAGTTTGGCATACACATAATAGGCCACCGCCAGAGACGGATCCATGGCAATCGCGTCCTGGGCGCGTTCCAAAGCCTCATTGTCCTGCGTCATGAGATAGAGCGTAAACGCCGCATGCATCTGACACCGGGCAGCAAACGGCTCGTCCCCGTAAAGCAGAGCCTTTTCCTTGGCCAGAGAAAAATGAGCCAAGGCTTCCTTTTCATTCAGCAAAGTATAGCCATTAAAGAGCAGGAGCCCCAGACAATAGAGCGCGGGATAGGGCAGATCTCCTTCCAGTTCTGCCTGGTGAAGGGCCTTCATGGCTTCCGGGAATTGACCCCGCTGGTACAAATCATACCCGCTCTGAAGATAGATAAAGAGTTTTGAATCCTCTTTCACCGGATCGTTCTGTCGGTCCAGGGCCGACATGGACAAATGCTGACTGGCGAGATGATCGATATACAGCGATATAGAAAAATCAAATTCGGCCGAAAGATGATGAATGGGATGCAGGGGGTCCTTGCGGATCAATGACTGCAGCTGAGAAAAGCGGCTCCGAATCCACCTGTTTTTGGCGTCAAATCGTTTCGGGTACACCATACAAAGCCAGCCATCACTGGCCACGTACCGTCTTGTCAGTTGAGGAACCGTAAGATCCAGTCCGTTTTCAAGCGAGTCGAATGGGTGGTAGACCTGGTCCATGAACTCGACTTTTTTTAAATAGTCAACAGCCTGCAACCGTTGTTTCCAGGTCTCGTTGCCTCGATAATACGGCCTCCACATAGCAACATTTCCTCCCGGTCGGATAATGACGCCGCGATGCCAGACGAAGAATGACCGATTCGACTTGTGGTATCAGATCTTCTGATACAGAGGGATACAACCATCCCGTGACACGTCATTCAAGAGGGGAGTCCATCATTTCTCGTTGATCCCGGACAGTACGAACCGATCGGTTCACTTTTCCAGTTCAGACTCGATACAAGACATTGCACAACTGGAGAGAAAAGAATTGACCCGGCAAAAACACCTCTCTGTGGTCATATAGGTACAGGCCCTTCAGGTCATAATCCTTTCTTTTCCAGTCTATTATACATTACACAATTACGCCCCCAGATACAAGAAAAAAAGTCGATTGGCGGGATTAAAATATCCGGAGCTGTTTGAACTGATTGTTGAGCAGCCATCCGGACCCCAGGGCCATGATGATATAGACACTCGCCCACCCCCAGTCGTGGAACAACAACTTACCGCTGCCCAGCAGAATGGAAAACATAAAAAGAGTACACGTCAGCCAGGCGACAACACTGTCGCGAAACTCACCCGGTTCGCCCTGAATACCGGTAAGACGCCGAATCCGGCGCCATCCCGGTCCCGGGACCTTCATCCTGCGATGAAAAGCCAGGGTTTGGTCGTCGGCGCTGCGGGTGGTCAAAAGAGTCACCACCATCCAAATCACGGTAACGCCAACGACGGTGATCAGCACGCGAAGACCAAACCGGTCCACCTGATCGGTACTGGGCAGGTACAGTTCCACAGCGTTACCCACCACAAAGCAGGCAATCAGCGCCGATATTTCGGAATAGGCATTGACACGCCACCAATACCAACGCGCGATCATCATCGTTCCCAGCCCCCCAAAGATGACGCCGAGGTATTTATAGGCATCCAGAATAGAGGTCATGCGAGTGGTGACGAGAAGAAAGATCAGGGTCAATAAAACCATGCCCAGACGGGAGGCGGTGATATCGAAACGTACCCAGGCCGGTTTGCGGAGATAGGGTTTGTAGAGATCGTTGATCAGATACGAGGCACCCCAGTTGAGCTGGGTATCGATGGTGCTCATAAAGGCGGCCAGCATGGACGCGACCATCACGCCTTTGAGTCCAGCCGGAAGAAAACGATCGATCATGAGGGGAAAGGCCATCTCGGAATCCTCGAGATGCGGATAATAGATCAGCGAGAGCAGTCCCACCAGAATCCAGGGCCAGGGTCGCAGAACATAGTGACAAAAGTTGTACCACAAAAAGGCAAGCATAGAGTCGGTTTCACTGCGCGTGGCCAAAAGTCGCTGGACCATATAGCCGCCTCCCGGGGCCTGAGCCCACCAGGTGATTCCTATATAGACGAAAAAGGTAAAGAGAGCCCAGTTCAGCTGTGAGAGATCGGGGAAAAACCGCAGCAACCCCTGTTGAAATTCGGGTGCACCGGCAAGGCGGGTCAAGAGTCCGCCGTCACCCGAAGATGTGTGCATATAGACAATCACTGCCAGACCGATAGAGCCGATCATAGCCAGGATAAACTGGAGCAGGTCGGTATACACCACACCATACAGTCCCGAGAGCGAGGAATAGAGAATCGCCACAGCTCCCAGGACGATGAGGATGGCGGTGGTCGGGGTGATGATTCCCAGGACGGGAAGGACGACGAGAGGATCCTCGGAGAGATTCAGCATACAGTGCAGGATCTTGGCCATGGCCAGAGTCACCGACGCCATGATCACACAGTTGATCAGAATACCGTCGTAAAACACTTTAAAAACCCGGAGGACGTTCCGGGCTCGCGAGGGTTTGTAACGCAGCACCAGGAATTCGATATCGGTAACCACTTTTGTCCGGCGCCACAGCCGGGCGAAGAAAAAGATGGTGGCGATCTGGCCGATGGCAGCACTCCACCAGAACCAGTTGCTCGCGATTCCGGAATCCCGCGACATGCCGGCCACAAAGAGCGGTGTATCCGCTGAAAAGGAGGTCGCCACCATGGACGTTCCCGCGACAATCCAGGGCAGGGAACGCCCGGCGATAAAAAAATCCGTCGTACTTTTTGCGGCACGACGGGTAAAGAGCAAACCAATACCCAGGGCCACTGCAATGTATGCGCCCACGATACACCAATCCAGCCAGGCCATAATATACCATCCTCTTGTGCTCTGTCGAATGCGGAATCGTGAACCCTATGGGGAGAACAGAACGCAATGGCAGACTCACTGGCCAATCATTGTCGTCCGCTATCTGATAACAGACAGCTTGGCGAGCAAGCGGCATTGCGTCGATGGGTACCTGGTAAGAAACAAAAAATCGAATTCAGTTACAATATTTTTCTACCGTCGAGCCTCGTTCTGGTCCCGAAACAGGGGCAGGTCCGAGCCCTTTAAAGCATGACAGTGGCGAGATTGGTATTGCGGGTAACCGGAGGTTCAAAAATCTGTTGCAAGGCCATGGCAATCGCGCCTTTGACGCCGGCTTCTTCACCCAATTCACCCACCACGATGGAGGTGGGTTGCAACGTAAGATCGACCATCAGATTCTGGGCCACCTGACGGACTTTATCCACGAGATATCTCGAATGCTCAATCACCTGGCCGCTCAACAGGATGAGATTGGGATTGAGGGTTTTGATATAATGGGTGCAGAGGGTCGACAGCAGATAGGCATACTCGTCCAGCAAATGCTGAATGACCTGATCGCCCTCATCGCCCCGCTTTAAAAGGGCATGAAGGGTTTGGTGTTCCAGATCTTCATTCTGATCGGGTACTTTTTGCTGCAGTTTCATCATCAACGTGTCCAGCAAGTTACGTTCGGAAAGGATTTCCCCAAAATATCTCTGTCCGGAATAGAGATCCTTGACGCAATCGAGATTGACAAAATGCCCCAGTTCAAGATATCCAATCTCTCCGGCACTACCGGTGGCGCCGCGGACCAGTTTCCCGTCCATCAGAATACCCGATCCCACCCCCTCACCGATCCAGATACAGGCCAGGTTGGACCGCTCCCGTCCCGACCCCATAAGACTCTCTCCCAAAGTGATATTGTTGACATCATTTTCAACAATAGCAGGCACCTGATAGCGATCCATAAAAAAGGAAGCCAACGGGAAATCCCCCCAACCGTGCATGGTATCGGCGAACAGCAATTTTCCCTTGGTATAATTGACAAAACCGGGGATGCCAATCCCGATACTCACCAGTTTGTCGATAGAGATGTCGCACCGTTCCAGCATCGTGTCGATGGTTTCGAATAAAATCGGCATGATCTTCTGACTCGAAGTACCGGCTGCATATTGAAACTGTTCCCTGGCTTTGATATCTGAATCGATGTTGGCGATCATGATGGTGGTATGTCGCCGACGAATCTCGAGTCCGATCACAAAACGATTGTCAGCATTCAACTTGAGCAGTGTGGGACGTTTGCCTCCACGGCTGGTGGATTCTCCCTTGCCGATTTCACACACAAATCCGGTCTTGTGCAGCCGGTTGACAATATCCGAAATGGCCACTTTGGAAATGCGGGTCTTTTTCGCCAGCTCGCTTCGGCTGACCGGTCCCTCCTCTTTGATGATATTGAGCAACCGGATTTCATTCAGTGTTTTGATCAGTTTTTGATTCGCCTTGTGTTCCATCACACGGACATCCTGTATGGAGTAATCGGTTCAGGGCCATCGGATGGGCAGCTCGACATGTCGATCATCTGACTCGAAGTTTGAAACCACCCTACCCTAATCGGTGTCCCGTCCCGAGGACGGGACACCGGGTTCAGGTCATATGATACTATTTGAGCAAAATCATCTTTTTCATCGAAGTAAAGTCACCCGCCTGCATGCGATAGAAATAGGTACCGCTGGGCAATCCGGCGGCATCAAAATCGATGGTATAGACACCCGCACCCATATGGTCATCCACCAGTGCGGCCACCTGTTTGCCCAAAACATCGTAAACGGCCACCCTCACATGTTCGTCCTTGGGCAGATGAATCTGCAGGGATGTGCCCGGATTGAATGGATTGGGATAATTCTGGCCCAGGGCAAACTCTGTAGGCAAGCCCTCTGCCTCGGGTTCCACACCCGTGGCCGGTCCGATGTCTTCCCGGCTGCGGGGACGAATATCATATCCGTCATTGGGTGGTTCGCTATAGGTATACTGGTCCACAACACCTATCACCGAGAACAGACCGGAGGGGGGAGTCCACCCATCCAGATCGGTATCCTGATCGATAAAGATATCCAGGGTATCCGTTCCATCGGTTATGGACACCGAGCCATTGCTGCCTTCTTCCGGCCAGTCACCCGGATTCAGCAGACTGACGAAATCGATCTTGACCAATTGGGCTTCATAGGTCTCGGATATCTCTTCCAGAGTCAACACCTCGGGTACCAGCGGGTTGTCCCGACTCAGGATCTGGACACCCTGCATCGTGCTGACCACAATTTCGGTCAGTCCGCGATACTGATCCACCTCACCTGTGACAAATACCTCGTCACCGGGCCGCAGGCCTTTTCCCTCGGCAAAGTCGATGCTGCGACTATATAGATTGATCCCGGCGGTTTCATCCTGCAGATAAAAATTGGACCGGTCACCTGGACTATAGTTGTTGCTGTTAAGGATACCCTGAACGGTGACAACATCTCCGATCAGATCGGAGATAAAATCGGTATCCTCATCGATACGGGCCTGGGCGATGGTCAGCAACTCGGGTTGATAATGTTCAACCCATTTGATCTCGCTCTCACCCAGCGCAAAGAGCGCCGAGACACCATAGGACACGGTGCTATCCGGCAAAGGGGTTTCGTCGGTATAGGTCAACTGATCGGCGGGAAGCTCTGCCAGCAGCTCCGGTGTCTCGTCTGCCATTCTATAGACTTTGAAACCATTTAACTGTTCGAGTTCAGAGTCACCCGGATCAAGAGCCATGGGAGTGGCAGTCCAGCGGCCACGTTCGGCTATTCCCGCAGGAGATGTGGCTGCCGATTGGGTCATGGCAATCTGTTCCAGTCCGTTTTCCGGTGTATTGATCCAAAGATCCATGACAAAGTCACCCATGCCTTCATTGACATCGACCACATCCTCTACCGATGCAAAGGGATCGGTGATGTCAAAGATAATGTGACTGGTCCCTGTGATGGCGGGCACTGAATTGTCCGTGGACAACGCCGGATAGGGATCGTCTGCGGTTCCGGAGAGCGGTTCCACAAAGACACCCACCTTGGTCAGACCGGGGATAGACCCGAGATCAATGGCCAGTTCCCACTTGGGTTCGTCAAAACTGTCATGTGCGGTTGTTCCCTCACGGGTATAGATCTCGGTGGAATCCTCCCAGTCATAGACATGAATCCGATAGTCATACGGGCCGTGCAAAACTCCCCAGGCGTAATGGCAGAAATCGAGTTGCTCCACTGTGGCATCGGGATAGCCAGAGAGATCAAAGACGATACCATATCCTCGGTTGCCTTTTTGAAACCAGCCACTGGCCGGAGTACGATCGTGATAATAGATCTTTTCATCCGGACGTTCCAATTGCCACTCGACAACAGCCTGATCGCCGAAGGGATAGGAAGTGACACCCATGGCCGTATAGAGTTTGAGGTCCAATTCAAAATTCAGGATCGCGAGGCTATCCTCTTGTACCTGAACCGTTTGTCGGACCGGAAAATAGTCGTCTGCCCGTATCATCATCATATAGGTTCCCACCGGAATATCCACCAATCCGTATTCACCCCGGTCATCGCTCATCGCCGTATAAGGTGAATCCAGCAGGAAAATCTCGGCGTTGGACAAGGGATCACCGGTTTCAGCCGCCACGATGGTTCCAATAATCGATCCGGTGGGTAACACAGGATTCGGAACCACCTGACCGAAATGATAGGCGGACATGCCGTTATTGGTAATCAACTCTACCAGCGTGTTGTGGGCACTGACAAACACCGCCTGACCGG
>CAYPUH010000009.1:24993-35563 GCA_964413725.1 uncultured Cytophagia bacterium | reverse complement strand
AGATATCCGATCTGATTGACTCTGAGATAAATAGCAGAGGAATCCTGTTGACCGAACAGGGTACCGGTTAACAGGTCCATTATAACAAGGCTGAATATCAACATCAAAGTTGCTCTCATATCGGACACTCTCTTTCATGATTTGACAATGGGTGTCATCCAAGAGCCGTTTGGCCAGAAAGCGTTTTCTGTATTCATAGATCGATCAGAGGGCGAGACTCTTAAAACAATGCCGATAACAAGCCTTCCGCCATCACCGGCCATTTGATCAGCTCGTATTCTTTATAATACATGTGATGAGACATATGGTTCAGGCACACCATCCGCCTCGCAGGTCCGACTCCGCCTCGAATCCGCAACTCGTTAGATCACCAGCCTAGACCCCGAAGAAAAGCCAGGTTGGTTCATGCTTTGAATGAACCCGTTTAATATATAGAGTTTGGAGTTGTTTGTCAATCCATAATAAACCGGGGATCCTCTTGCACATCTCTCCGGACTCTGGGAAATGGGATGGCCTGGCGGTGATGACAAAAGAACCACAATCGGGGTGTAATGGCATTGACTGACCTTTTTTCTTGCTTCTGATATCGAAATGATTACATTAAGATATCGTTTCTTCCTTATTTGATCATACCTGATCGTACTTTCCAGAACAGCTTTTCAATTGTATTCATTTATGTCACTCGTGGACTGATTTTTCATTTTTTTGCTCTTCTCGGCGGCATAGCCGGACTTTGGAGCCGCAGTGAGGGTTCTGGATTGCATCCCCATCGATTGTGAAAGGAATGTCAATGGTCAACCGAAAACACCTCTTTGTGGCCTCCTGTCTGGCCATGTTGTTGTTCGGGGTTGTGATGACGGTTCTGGGATCCATTCTGCCCTCCCTGCTGAAGAAGTTTGCTCTGACCACCATTGATGCGGGCTCGCTTTTCCCCCTACTGACCCTGGGAATGCTCGCAGGCTCGCTTGTTTTCGGGCCCATCGTCGACCGGTATGGATACAAGTTCATGATGACGCTCTGTTCCGGACTGATTCTGGCAGGGCTTTTGTTGATCTCCTTCACCCCCCTGTTCCTGATATTGCGGGCGGCAGTTTTTATCATCGGCTTTGGCGGTGGTGTGCTGAACGGAGGATCGAATGCATTGGTCGCGGATATCAGCAAAACAGACAAAGGATCCCGACTGAGTTTTCTGGGACTCTTTTTCGGTCTGGGGGCGTTTGCCATTCCCTGCATCCTGGGACTGTTGATCCATCAGGTGGGGTTTGAAGGGGTTCTGGCCGGTGTGGCCATCGGTATCGCATTTCCTCTTGTCTATTTCCTCTTCCTGCAATTCCCTGCTCCCAAACAACCCCGCTCCCTCCCCTTTCGCCAGGGAGCGCAACTGTTCCGACATCCCTTGTTTTGGCTTATGAGCCTTATCATGTTTTTTGAGAGCGGTATGGAAATCACAATGGGAGGGTGGTCGGCAACTTATCTCAATCAGGTACTCAATATTCCCGAGAACAGAGCCGTGTTGTTCCTCTCCTTTTTCTGGCTGGGCCTGACCGGCTCACGGTTGTATCTCGGATTTTTGCTGAAACACAAGCCCGCGCCTATCGTATTTCGGGTCTTTTATATTATCGCCCTGGTCGGCACAGGTTTGATTTTACTCTCTCTTCATACCGTGGTCACTGTAGTCGGATTGTTGCTTGTTGGATTCGGTCTGGCCCCCATATTCCCCATTATCCTGGCCTATCTCAGTGAGCACTATCCCGACCTCTCGGGAACGGTTATCGGACTGGCTATGGTTCTGGCCCTCATGGGCGGTAGCATATTTCCCTATCTGGCCGGAGTCATCGGCTCCGCGTTTGGATTGAGAGCGGCATTTCTACTCATGCCTGTAGCCATCATTATGGCATTGAATCTGTTTACGATTGCACGTCGGTATGTGACGATAAAAACTCCCCTGTCGAACCAATAAAGTAGATTCAACGTGATTCTGGCCTAAAAACAGATGTGGAGTTTTGTCAGGCAGAGGTACCGGAAGCGGTATAGACGGTTTGTCCGGCCACAAGGGTGTGCACGATGCGCAAGTGTGAATCCATGACCACCAGATCCGCATCATACCCGGGTGCCACCCGACCCTTTTGTTGATCCAGACCCAGGACTCTGGCCGGATTGGTGCTGAATATCTCGACCACTTCTTGCATGGATAGACCGGTGACCGAACAAAAAAGAGCGGCCATCTGAGTTTGACTCATGGTGGTTCCGATCAAGGTTCCATCGAGATAGCGGGCCACACCCTCCCGGGAGTTATAAGGCCGGTCATCATAGAAATACTCGCCGTCCGGCAACCCCAAACTACGCATACCGTCGGTCACTCCAATGATGCGGTGGATTCCCATATTGCGAACCGCCATACGGATCATGGAGGGATGGACGTGTTGACCATCACAAATCAGTTGTGCGGTAACATGATCGGATTCAAACAGCGCGCTGATGGGTCCCGGATGCCGGTGATGCATTCCCGGCATGGCGTTGAACAGATGGGTAAAATGGGACACACCCTGACGAAATGCCTTCAGAGTCTGTTCATAATTCGCGCTGGTATGACCTATGGCGGGAACAACTCCGTGCTGATGACACGCCCCGATAACCTTATCCATGCCTGGGAGTTCCGGCGCCAGGGTCAGCATCCGTAGCTTTCCCCGTGTCCAGTCGAGCAGTTCCTGAAAGGTCTTTTCCGATGGCGGATAGATAGACGATTTCGGTATACCACCCCGTCGCTCCGTCTGAATAAACGGACCTTCCACATGGACTCCAAGACACCGGGCTCCGGGCAGTTCTTTACCGGTCAGTTCCGCAGCCATGTGAAGATGACGATTGTCTTTGGGACGGACCAACGTGGTGCCTACAAAGGCGGTTGTCCCCCATCGGGCCAGTGTGGTGGACATCTTTACCATCGACTCCAGGGTCGCATCAAAAATGTCGCCATCGCCGGCTCCATGAATATGGATATCGATAAAACCCGGACAAAGCCACTTGCCGCCAAGATTCAAAATATATTCTGATGGAGCGGGTTGCAATGTCTCTGAAATCTGTGCAATGCGTCCCTCTATGATGCGCACGTCGACTCGATGAGGTCGATCCACTAGCTTGCAGGATTGTAATACCATCTCTACACTCTCCGGTACAGAATATCCATCCGCTGTCGCACCTGTTGCTACTGATAGTGACGGGACTTTATAAATACCAATACAATAGATTGCACGACCGTCGCCGTCATCAGGGCCAGCGCAGCCAAGAGAAAATAATAACTCGTCAAGGGTATGGCGGGATAAACAAACAATGCCACCAAGAACAGCACCAGGTATTCGACACGAAATCCCAATCGCCAGATCACGGTTTCTGTGGGATCGGGTACAGCCTGCCGGTGATTCGCATAAGCCACGATAAAGGGGGGCAATAGCGTGACAAACAGTAACAGAAACAAAAGAAGCTCAATATTCATCGGTACGTCGGGAAAGTCGACAAACCAAAATGAAAGAATAATCAAGCCGTCGACAAACCGATCTACGACACCATCCCAAAACGCTCCTATCGCCGTAACCTTTTGAGTGTAACGGGCCACTTTACCGTCTATCCCGTCTGCACATCCCGACAGGATAAACAGGGCAACACCCCACCCCGTATGGGCGGAAAGAACAAAACCAAAGCCTCCCAGTGCCAAAATCAGTGATACTGTGGTCCACGTGTTGGGTGACAGGAATTGGAACACGCGACCGGTAAATCGCTCCAGTCCCGGCATATGAAAAAATTCCTTGATCACATCCGTACTCCTCTATACCTGTTCTTGTCCGATGGTTCACTCTGGAAGCGTTGCCATATAGGCGGTGATATGCAGAGTATTAAAGGTCTCTATGGCCAGATTGTGACGTTCCATCCAATCCTTGACCTTCTTTAAAGCCAGAGGATTGCCGGTCCATCTCTCCCCGTCCCGCTTCAGGAGCTCTGAAAACACCCGATGTCCATCTATATTAAAGTCACCAATCAGAACATGACCGCCCGGCCGGATCTGTTTCCGGATCACCTCGAGCAGGTTCTGCGGTTGTTCAAATTGACCGATCCAACCCACTGAAGCAAGACTGCAGCCCGGTGCGAGATCGAGATGACCGGCATTCCATGAGTGAAATGATATGGATTCATCCAGTCCCTCATGGACCGCATTCAACTGTGCAATATGGTTGAGTTCGGCCGAGTCATCGACACTGACAACCGACAGGTGTCGCCTGGCCAATGCCAGGCTCAGTTCACCGTGACCGGTTCCCAGAACGAGCACGGTTGAGGAGGGTTCTGTCCTTTCCAGCCAGGCTTTGACCACGATTTCGATCTCATGACGAATATCAAATCCCGCATGGATCAAAAGCTGCCAGCGTTCCGTTTCTTTCTGATGATTTCTCCGCACCAGGTAATCGGCCATCGCGGTATGCAGACCCTGTATTCCGAGCAATGAACAGTGTCGTTTTCCCTCCGGCAAGCCATCCAGGGCCTGGACCACGTCATCGTCGCAAAGTTGCATCGCTTCATAAAAGGATTTTCCGAGGGCCAGTTCGGAAACCACACTGGTGGTGGCAATGGCCGCACCGCAGCCAAAAACTTTGTACTTGAAATCGACAATGCATTCGTGTTCGACCTTGATCCAGACATTGATAAAATCACCACATCGTGGATCCCCCACCCGTGCCTGGCCATCAGCATCCGGGAGGGTCCCCACATTATGGGGGTGGTGTAAATGTTCCAGCACCTTTCGGGTATACTCCACAACAGGTTCTCCAGTTGTGAATCAAAAGCAACAAGAATTTAAAAACATAGACATATCATGCATTATCGTCGGGCTCGCTGCATGATCCGCGCATAAAGCTTGTGGGGTAGCAAACGGGATACCGTAGCCACGAGAGATAATCGATAGGGAAAATGAATCTCGGCCTTGCCCGCTTCCAATCCGCGGATGATACGTCTGGCCGCTTTATCGGCAGACTGCATAAAGGGCATATAAAATTCGTTCTGATCGGTCATGGCGCTTTGGACAAATCCAGGTGAAATCGTGGTCACCTGAATCGAATCGTTCCAAAGATCGATTCGCAAGCTTTCCATAAAAACCGACACAGCGGATTTGCTGGCCGCATAGGGAGCCGCCGCGGGCATACCGCGATATCCGGCCAGACTCGATGTCGCAACGATCATCCCACGCTTCCGTTCGATAAAATTGGGTAAAAATAACTTCAAAAAATAGAGGACACCAAAGAGATTGACATCAAATTGTCGCTGAATACTGTCGAGATCGAAAACCCGTACATCGAATTGTTCACTGATACCCGCATTGAGAATGAGAACATCGGGAATCCCGATCACAGAACGAATCCGATGAACCGATCGTTCAACCTGTGTCACATCAGATACATCACACGGGAGCAAAAGGGGATTTTTGGGCAGTCCCTCTAATGCTCCTGCCACGGTCTCGATATGACGTGACAGCAGGGCCAGGATACACCCTTTTTCCCCCAGACGATGCGCCAATGCAAGACCGATCCCGGAGGACGCACCCGTGATCACGACGCTTTGGTTATCCAGCTTCATACAAACCCTTCCTGCATCGTTTTGGCATTAAAGCATCTCAAGAGATCCCTATCGGATCGGACCGGCTCGTCAACCGGATACGAGCGGATCAATATAGACAATTTGCCACCCAAAAGCAATGTTCCCGACATCAACCGGAATCCAATACTCGGGATCAGGGTCAATCAGGCGGGTGCCCCTAAAATTGCACGCCAGAACAATATAGGCTTTTTGGTTGCATTTTTCCCAAATTATTATATATTATTAAATAATAGGTATTTAACTTCATTTCAGTCGAATGATTCCTTACACTCGTCTGGATGGATAGCAAAGGGCAAACATGTGAATTGTTTTTTTTATTTGTTTATAGCTGCCATCGACGTTAAAAACAAAGCTCTAAAGCAAAATCAACTTGGTTTTATTATGAGGCCTTTTGATCCTTCCAGACTGTATTGCCTCCAATCATTTTCCTCAAGACCAACACGGCATCGGGACTATCACAACGTAACATGTTGAATCATAAAGTAGAACAATCGAGGAGTATTGCCTTGTCCTACCATGAACAACGAGAACGGATTTTTGCATCGTCTCCCGAATTAGTCACCGCCTTAAAACCAGCACAGGACAGTCAGGCTGCGCGTGAGGCGCTCGAGTCGTTTGTGCACCGGATTGAGATAACGTTCTACCACGAGCACACCGATACCAGCACACTGAAGCGCATGTTACAGAGACGTTGCATTCAGACGTTTCGCCAGATCATCTCAAAAGACAGCGAAGAAAAAACCGGCAACAAGCTGGTCGACATGCTGTGGAATCTGGCGCGGGAGCAATATGATGCATGTCCGTTGATCTCGGACGGTTTTGTTGAAGAGATGGTCCATTTGCTGGCCGGGATTACAGGCAAGGCGCATCTGTATGATCAGGACGCCATGCCGGCGTTTTTGTCGATGACAGGGCGGGAAGCTGCGCGGGCGCGCTCGGATGAGCTGGACCGGATGGCGACCGCAAATATGGACAACATTCGACGCTATCCCTCGGGGCTGGATGATGCACAGAAAACCATCCGGCAGGAGAACAAACAACGCATCCTGAAAACCCTGGACGCATCGGAAGAGGATTGGCAGGATTACAAGTGGCATCTGCGCCATGTGGTTCGAACGGTAGATCAGTTGGCGTCATTGATCGACTTGTCAGAGGAGGAATATGAAGCGGTTCGGTTGGCTCGTGAGAACAAGTTCCCGTTCGGAATCACTCCTTATTATGTCTCGTTAATGGATAAAGCCTCAGATCGCTGCAATGACCATGCGGTCCGTGCACAGGTGATCCCACCACTCAACTATGTCAGATCGATGCTCAGCCATCGTGAGGACATGGAATACAGTTGTGATTTTATGCATGAACACGACACTTCTCCCATTGATTTGATTACCCGCCGGTATCCTCAGATCGTGATCTTTAAACCCTATAACACCTGCAGTCAGATCTGTGTCTATTGTCAGCGCAACTGGGAGATAGACGATGTACTGGCCGAAGGCGCACTGGCCACACGGGATCGAATTGAAGCCGCGATCCAATGGTTACGGGAGCATCCGGCGGTCAATGAGGTCCTGATCACGGGAGGCGATCCCCTTGTGATGAATGATAACCGTCTCGAGTGGATCCTTTCCGAGATTGCGGATATCGATCATGTGGAACGAATTCGCATTGGCAGTCGGACTCCTGTGGTACTGCCCATGCGCATGACCGATTCTCTTGTGGATATCATTGCCCGTCTTCACCAGCCCGGACGCCGGGAAATCGCTCTGGTCACCCATTTCGAACATCCCTTTGAAGTGACTCCCGAAGCAATGCAGGCGGTGCAATCCTTTAAAAAAGAGGGTATCTCGATCTATAACCAGGCTGTTTTCACGCTTGAAAACAGCCGGCGTTTTGAGCTCTCTGCACTGAGACGTCTCCTGCGCCTGATCGGTGTGGATCCCTATTACTCTTTTAACACCAAAGGCAAGGAAGAAACCCGAAACTATCGCGTCCCCATCGCCAGACTGCAGCAGGAAATCAAGGAAGAAGCCCGTCGATTTCCCGGGCTGGTACGGACCGATGAAGCCGTATACAATGTGCCTCGGTTGGGGAAAAATTACCTGCGGTCTGAACAGCGTCATCGCCTGTTGACCATCCTCCCCACAGGCAGCCGCATGTACGAGTTTTTGCCCTGGGAAACCAATATGACACTCACGGAAACCTATATCGATACCGATGTCCCCATCTATGATTATCTACAGGAACTCGAACGTCGGGGAGAAGATCCGGAAGAGTATCGCTCGATCTGGTACTACTATTGATCCAGCCTCTGGTATACCGCTCCTGAAGCCCGGGTGGATCTGTCGACCATCGAACCCACCGGTCCTCTCCCGGGAAAAGGAGATGCAGGAATACACCCCATACACCGCTATCACCCGACACGATGTGACCCGGTTCAGGGTCGAACGACGGCAATACTGTCCTTTATAATATTTATGTGTAACCCTTAATCTTTATGGGCTCCTGCCGGAATAGCCAACAGGGGAAGGCTGTTTTTAGTAGAGGGAACGAGTTACGATCAAAATATCCGGTTCAGATTTCATTCATAAAATGTGAGTTGTATCAATCAATATTTATTCAATACTATTTATATTGATTAACAACAACATGGTTCGCATCCTTTGTATGGCACCCAAAAACAGCCTCTGTGGTGTCAGCACCTGGAATCCGGTTCCGTATACGGGTCCGGCCTCACCTATTTCCGACACCGGTTTTTGTATAGAAATGATACACTGATTCGTTTGGACACTCTTTGGGGTTTGAAATCAAGCATTTCATACAACACAGCAACTCATCAAAAGTCACATCCATCCGAAACCTTTTTCTGGTGATGGTAATCAATTGATATGTTTACAGTTAGAACAGGATCTGTGCATCGCTGAGCAGCCCGATTTTGACACAAAAGTGGCACACCTGTAAAACGCTGGCACGCCATTTGTTGGTTTGTAAACGGTGAACAAACCGTATAGGAGGGTTATTGTGTTCAGAAACAGTATTTCCAGGGGACTGGCATTATGTTTAATGGTCATGCTGGCAACGTCCGTAGGGGCCCAGGATGTGTCGGTTACCGCCCAATTGCTCAATCCGGATATGCAGGTCTTTTTTCTGAGTGATTTTAATTTTGCCGGTACGGGTCAGATCAATCAGGAACTGTTTTCTTTGACGCTTGTCAATCAGAGCCCCCAAATACAAAGATGTGAACTGGAACTGATCATCGAAACGGATCGCTATCAACCGCCGCAACTGGCCCGCGGGATCACGTCACCGTTTACACTCGCTGCCAACGAGATGCGACGGATTACCAATGTCAATCTGTTTTCCCAGGCCCGCGAATTCTCCCTGCAGGACTATGCCATAACCGAGGACAGTGAGGATCTAAAAGACCGGATTTTGAGTACCGGTCAGTTGCCTTCGGGACGGTATGCATTGATCTTTAGATTGCATCAGGTGGGTACCCCTTTTACCAGTGAAGACATTATCACGCTGAACATCAGCAATCCATCTTTTCTCAATCTGATAGCCCCCGGCATGAATGCAGAAGATGAAACCACCCCTGCCATCTATACCACGTTGCCGCTGTTTCGCTGGGAATCCAATTTTGACCGGTTCCGTCTCACCGTTGCCGAACGGTTGCCCGCACTTCACGATCAGAGCAGTCCGGAGGAAATCATCCAGGATAAAATCGTTTTGCAACGAACCCTCTACCTGGATCCATCCATGATGGCAACAGCAGCTGATAAAAATGTTGATCAGGTGATACCCACCACAGCATTTCAATACCCTGCGGATGCAGCATATCCATTGCAGGTGGGTAAAACGTATTACTGGCGTATCGAGGGCCTGGCCCCGAGTTCCAGCAGAGATGTGGCATTTCCTGGCGAAATCTGGGCCTTTCGTATTGACGATGGCCGCATGGATCCACAGGCACGGATGATCATGAATCTCCTTGCCACAATGCAACTCGAAGAGTTGGCATCCTTTATGGGACCCGGAGGTGCACTGGAGGGATATGAACCGACGGGTACAGTCCATTTGAATGGACAAACCATCACCACTGACGACCTGCTGGACATCCTGCAGCAACTTCAGTCCGGCGATCTTGAAATCGTCGATATTACCGTTGAATAATCATTAAAAGAGGGTGTATCATGAAACACCTGATGATCATTATCTCCCTGTTCGCGATCTCCGCTTCAGCGTGGTCTGCTCCGGGTCGGGATATTGCACTGGTGCTCAAAGTACAGGGCATGGCAGAGATACAACAAACATCCTCCTGGGATGAGTTGAACCGGGGCCATCGCATCAACAGCGGGGATAAAATTCGCACAGGACGAGATGCGATGGTTGCACTCGTGTTTACTGACGATAAAAGTATGATGAAAATCCGGTCTGAATCCGAATTGACCATTCGGGGAAATCGTGAGGAAGAGGGAATAAAAAAACGTCTCATGCTGGCGCTCGGCTCGTTGTGGTCGAAAATCAAACCCGGTGGTGCGGGTTTTAAGGTGGAAACCCCGTCCGGTGTGGCTGCAGTCAAGGGGACTGAATTCTATACCATCGTCGATGACGAAGGAACAACCCGTATCATCGGTATTACCGGTATCGTTGAACTGTTGAACGACCTGGGCTCGGTATTGGTTAAAGCCGGCCAGACCGGTATCCTTCCCCCCGATGAATCTCCTGATGTGACCGAGACAGATTCGTTTGAGGATTGGGCCAACAAAGATCAGAAGGAGAACAGACAACTTGAAATCGAATTTAAAGATGAATCGTCAGATAAAAAAACCCTGAAAATAGAATACCGGACGCCCTGAGGGTGTTGCGAAAGACGGGATATTGTTTCAAGCATCATCCAACTCTCGACCACATACTACTGGACCTTTGAACAGCCTGGTTG
>CAYPUH010000009.1:19315-24983 GCA_964413725.1 uncultured Cytophagia bacterium | reverse complement strand
GTTGTCTCTGCATCGATTTGAAAAGACCTCCAGATCCAAGGATCCGGTTACAAGCAGGAGCACATCATGGCGCGTAAAACCGCACTCTATTGCATGGCATTGTTAGCGTTTATCTTCATGCAAAGCCCCCGTTCCGGTCTGGCTCAAAGCATCATTTTTCACTCGCCGCCGGAAGCCTTTTACACCGATGAAGCGGGTACCGTCACCGTACGCATCGATGCAGAGTCACAGGCACGTCTGATTGAAGTCTATTATCAACAACCGGGGGAAGAGGCGTTTCAGCAGATTCAAATGCGGCCCACCCGGGATGGCTGGGAAGCCCAGATCCCCGCACGGGCTCTGGGCGAAACTCAACTCTGTTACTTTATCAGTGCTTTCCTCAGCGACCAGAGGGTGGTCACCTTTCCGGAATACAATCCCTATAATCAACCGATTTGCGTGCCGGTGCGTCCGGCCCGGGAAAACAAAGCGGATTCTGATCCCATACCGATCGTCGTCACAGCTCCGGACACCGTTTCTCCCTCTCCTGCACCGGCCAGGCCCTCTTCGTCTGAAGCGGAATTTTTGATTTTATCACCGCAGGAAGGCGAGCGTCTCGATCCCCGGGATGTCCTTTTTGCCGCCAGCTGGAGCCATCTGGACAGCAGCACGATCCGGGTGACTCTGGACCAACGCGATATTACATCCCTGTCTGATCGCTCCACTTATATGGTGACATATACCCCAAAACAACCATTATCCGGAGGAACGCATACGATCAAGATCTCTGGCCGGGACCGCCAGGGAAACTCTGTTCAAACTCAGGTGCATTTTCAGGTCCGGTCAGAGCCGCCCTTGCAACAAGCAGATCGAGAACCACCATCACGCTTTTCCGCCCATATCTTTTCCGATGTCCGCCATGAAACCATCTCCGAACAGGACGAAACACTGGCCCTGGGAGGAGGATCGTTTCGCGGCAGAAGAGGCTCGTTGCGATATGACGGCCGTGTTTTTCTCACCTCCCTGGAGGGATATAATGGACAACCTGCCAGCCGTTTTCATTTTTCTGCAGGAACGCGCTATATTGGAGTCACCGGTGGTGATGCGTATCCACGTTATAACGATCTGATCTTGTGGGGCAAACGAGTTCGGGGTATCAGCGGTTATATCCATCTGGGTTGGGTCAATATCGATGTGGTTTACGGACAAACCCGACGCTCCGTAGAAGCCGATACAATATCAACAACATCCACATTTTCAAGCAACGGAACCTTTGCACGCACCCTGTTCGCCATTCGTCCCAGTTTTGGGAGTGGCGAGCACTTTCAACTGGGATTTAGTTTTTTAAAGGTGAAAGACGATACCGGTTCCATTGAAATCGGCACAGCACCCAAAGACAATTTCGTCATCGGACCGGATCTTCGGTGGGTTTTTGACCAGGGACGTCTGGTCTTCAAAGCCTCAGCCGCCATCAGCATGATCACCCAAAACATTTATTCAGGAAGCATTTCCGAGGATGATATCAAAGACATTTTTGGCGAAAACACCTCCATCCCCGTCAACCCGGCCGATTTCGAACAATGGCTTATCATCAATCAAAGCACAACCCCGATCGACCCCACAAAAGGGACATCCACAGCCTATCATGCCGGTGTTCAGCTCCGGTATTTTCGCAACCATCTGCGTGTGGGATATAGATCGGTCGGGTCACAATATACATCTCTGGCCAATGATTGGATCCGGACAGATATTCAGGGACTCTATTTCTCCGATCGCATTCGGTTGCTGCAAAACAAGCTGTTCCTGACACTGGGATATGAAAATCTGCAGGACAATTTTCAGCAGCAGGATGCCAATCCCGCCATCGATCTTAAAACCTTTAACTATGCTATCAGTTATTTTCCGGGTTCAAATCTGCCGTATCTGAACGCAAGCCTGAGGACTCATTATCGGGATAACGGCATCACGACGCTGCAGGTGGACTCGCTGTTCAACACTGCTCCGGTGGATACCACAGATGCAAGAAGCCGACAGTTGCACCGGGATCTTTCCGTTCAGGTGGGGTATCGTTTTCCGGCACTGGGGGCCAATCACACGCTGCAATTGAGTTATATCAATTCCGAGATGACGGACGAATACAGCAATACACGCCTGCCGGGCACATTGCCACAGGAATTTTCGTCCAACATACGAATGCTTTCCTGGTCAGCACAGATGATCAGCTCTCTGCGCACCCAACTCAGTTTTGCATCAAACAGCAATGTCGCTGGCATGGGATCGAATTTTGATTATTCAATGCTCGGACTGTCAGCAGAGTATGGACTTTTTCATGAAAAATTATTAACTTTTCTAGAATACCGCGCCACCCGAACCACAGCAGAAACCGGAAACGAATCTTCTTATCATACCTCCCGGGATCTGTTTCGGGGCGGTGGCATCTATCGTTTATCACCCGGCCATACCGTCACACTGGATGTCAACTTTTATTCCATTCGCAACGAATCCGGGACAGAAGGATCTTCCAGTACAGACAGCATCGTTAGATTACGCTATGAAAGATATTTTTAAATCAAAAACAGTTGTATGGCTCATTATTTCACTATTTGCCTTCCTGTTTTCACACATTCTGTCCTCCTTTGATGTGATCCACGGTTTGCAGTATAAAACCGTGGACACGTTTTTCTCTCTAAGGGGGCCACTATCTCCACCGGATACCAATATCGTCATCATTGCTATCGACGATGAATCCCTGGCCAGTTTACCCGCCAAATACCCCTTTCCGACAGACTATTATACTCGTCTGGTGGAAAATTTGTCCAAAGCGGGGGTACGTCAGTTATTATTTGATATCGAATTTACCGAGCCCAACATCACCTATCCGGAACGCGACCTGAATTTTGCCCGAGCGATTTCAAAAGCAGAAAAAGTCGTTCTGGCAGGGAAACTGGTCTTTGACATCGGCAGTCATGAAACCGAGAACACTCATGTTCTCAAACCCATTGCCCCCCTGCTCAGAAGCGGTGCCGAATGGGGTTTTGTCAATGTGGTAGAGGATCAAGACGGATTCATCCGACGCTATATGTTATTCTATCAGGTCGGACCATATACTCAACATTCCCTGGGAGTCAAAGCCGTGTCGTCATTGATCGGGAAACCTGTGCCGGAACAGGATCTCTATTCCAGACAATTTCGCATCGGATCACATACCATTCCCAAAGTGTCTGCCAACACCATGTATATCAACTATGCAGGTCCGCCACAGACCTTCAGAACCTACTCTTTGGCCAGTGTCCTGGATGACTCTACCTTTGATCTGGTCGATGGAGAAGATACCGATATCTTTGAGTTGCATAAAGGATGGGATACCTTTCAAGACAAAATCGTCCTTGTGGGCGCAACCGCGGAAGAATTGCAGGATAACAAATACACGCCTTTTTTCCAGTATGACGAAAAGAAACAGAAAATGCCGGGCGTCGAGATGCATGCCAATGCCATCAGCACCATCCTCACCGATCGATATCTGCGGGATATCCACTGGGGTGGATTATTGATATTCGTGATCGTGGGGACGTTGGCTATTACCTGGCTTACCCTCTCCCTGCGTCCATTTAAAGCATTGGGTCTCCTGCTGCTCATGATTCCTGGATATTTGGTCATGGCGTATATGCTGTTTTCAATGTCCAACCTGATCGTCCCCGTTTTGCAACCCAATATCTCGGTAATGTTTGCATTTGTTACCACCAGCTTGTACCAAACAGTCCAGGAACAACGGGAAAAATTTCGCATCAGACGAACATTCCAGCAGTATGTTGCCCCCCCTGTCGTCGAGAAAATGCTCAGCACGGGTGAACTGCCCACCTATGGAGGGGAGCGACGGGAACTGAGCATTTTGTTTTCAGACATTCGACGATTCAGCTCTTACTCGGAATCACATGCCCCGGAAGATGTCGTCCATCGACTGTCAGAGCATTTTACAGCCATGGTAGATGTTATTTTTCAATTCAATGGTACACTGGACAAGTTTGTAGGCGACGAAATCATGGCTCTGTTTGGAGCCCCCTATTATTTCGACAACCACGCTGAACGGGCCTGCTGGGCCGCGCTAGAAATGAACAACAAACTAGACTTTATGAATTCTCTTCATAACGGTAATCCGGCGGAGACATTTCGTATCGGAGTGGGTATCAATAGCGGGCGTGTGATTGTGGGCAATCTGGGTTCCACACAGTTGTTCGATTACACGGTAATCGGAGATCATGTCAATATCGCGTCCCGGCTGGAAGGAGTAAACAAAGTATACCGGACATCGATTCTGCTCAGCGAGTATACATACCAGCACGTACAAAAGAATGCCTTTGTACGCGAAGTCGATTTTATACGCGTGGTGGGTCGGTCGGAGCCTTTGAGAATATATGAATTGTTGGGAATGGACACGCTGCCACAGATCAACAAAGACTATCAATTAGAGGTGTTTGATGAGGCATTAAAAGCCTATCGCAGCCGTCAATTCTCTGTGGCGCTCAAACGGTTTCACCGTGTACTTCGCTATTTCCCCAATGATGGTCCGGCTCAGGTCTATACCATTCGATGTTTGAATTATATAGAGTCCCCTCCTCCGGAGGGCTGGACCGGGATTCACGATGTAACCAACAAATAACCCCACAAAACAAGCAGCGAAACCGGTCTCCACACCGGAATGATGTTGCAAACCCAATCGGAGGCAATCATTATGGCAGACTCGGCAGATCAACCGAGAATTGGCGAGTATAAAGGAAAACCAGTGATCACTCTGAATCCGGAAAGCCGCTACCCCTTTACGTTTGGTCTCTCAAAAGCCAAATTGATATTGGAACACCTGGAGGATATCCAAACGTTTGTACAGACCTACGATTCGCAGACCCTTTCAAACTAAAATGCCCTGTTCCGAAAATCGGAACAGGGCGTTTTTAAAAGCAGGGTTGTTACAGTCTGGCGAGCCATTGCCTGGCTTTTTCCACATATTCGCTATCCGGATAATCGTCGACCACCCCTTGAAAGTAACTCCGTGCCCGGGCAGGATCATTCAGTTTGATATAACAGCGACCCAGCATGAGAGTCGCATCATCCTTTTTATAGGACACCGGATAATTAAAGACATTCTGAAAAGCCTCAGCCGCACGCTGATAATTTCCCATACCAAAATAGGCCTCACCGATCCAATATTGACAATTGCTGGCCAGTCTGTGATTGGGATGATTGTTTTTCAACCGTTCCCAATACTCGATGGCTTGTGTGTAATCGCGAGCGTAATATTCATGCAAAGCGTTTTCATACGTCGTGGAAAAGGCACCCCCACCATAATCACGAGAGGGGCCCGTGGTGGTCCCGGTTCCGGAACCTATTGGAGCTGCGGGTTGACCAAGGGCGGATTCGAGTTCCATAATGCGTTGATTTTGAGACCATAGTGTGGATTTCAGCTGATCCAGTTCGGTCTCGCGTTCTGCAATACGGGTTTTGAGTTCATCGACACGGGACTTTAGTCGAACATAGTCCTGCATGGTATAATCACCAGAGACGACATCTTTTTGCTGGTCGAGTTGTTGCTCAAACAGATCCAATTCGCCACCTTGCTCCCCCTCTTCCAGTTCATCGAGCTGAATGGGTTCGAGGGCGAGGAGATCCTCATCCTCTTCTCTTTGGGTTTTCACCC
>CAYPUH010000009.1:0-19305 GCA_964413725.1 uncultured Cytophagia bacterium | reverse complement strand
TTTTCACCCCTTTTCCGAGATAATAAAACACTCCGAAACGACCGTTCAGATATCCGTCTTTATAGTCGCCACTCTCTATTCCATCCAGAGCATCACCGGTGGTAAAACGGTAATCGGCGAATGCATTCAGAGACAACTTGGGGGATAAACGATACTCAATTCCACCTCCATAAAGGAAATGAGAATCGCTATACCGTTCTCCTTCCAGAGAAGGAGACCCAAGGGCCCAGGGTTTGGTGCTGTTGTATGCAAAATTATGTACCCCCAGACCCAAAACCAGGTAAGGATTGACTCGGCCCGGTTTTAACAGATTGATATTGGCTTTCAAGTCGGCGGTGATGAGGTTGGTCTCAAAACTGTTATAGTCAAAACCGTCATTGAGCATTCCATATCCGACAGAGAGTGTGAGATGAAACCGGTTGTTGAGCATCATCTTGGCCATGGCTTCACCCGCCAGTCCAACACCCGTATGCTGAACATCACAATACGGTTTCTGCAAACCGACATTGACACCAATACCCCATTTGGAGTTCTGAGCTGATCGGTCTTGAGCCCACCCCCAAGTGGTCAGGAGACATAAAATCACAAGTATCAAACTGGCTTTCTTCATCACAACTCTCCCGCGTTGCCGTTTGGGCATTCTGCTATTCGGTGCTGTTTGATTATGACGCTTGTCGTCCGCCCAAGCCTAAAGATGCTATAAAATGGATGTCAATACCACGACATGCCTGTCCAGACGGGTGTCGCTACTCAATCAGATGTTCAGGTACAACCTGGGACAATTCCAGGTTCTGCCCTGAATTGCTGTTGTAGGCGTGCAAAAGAATCCTGATATTGTTTAACAACATTTTTAGGGTCGCTTTAGGCGCTTGGGCGTTTAGGGCTTTGCGCAATTTGACCAGTTCGTCCCCTAATCGTTCAAAATAGTAGGTACTCAAAGAGGTCTCGATGAGTTTACGGACTTTGATATCAATGTCCTGCTTTTTATTCAGAACATTCTTGATGGTCCCCTGCAACCGGTGAAATCGCAATTCACTTGCGAGAGCCGAATCCATACCGGCATATCGTAATAGCTCTAAAGCACCGGAATAGTTGGGAACCCCGTAACCAATTTGATGGTGAATAAAGTGCTCCACTTCCACGGTCTCGGATTCCGTTATGTGCCTATGTGTATAAAAGCGGATATGACCTTCGTGCTCATCCACCATGACTTTAATCAGGAGGTCAAGATTCTGCAAATAGTACAACTCCTCCATTACAATCACCTATCCGTTATACTTGGTCTTTTAGCCCGTTTGTGTTCTATTCTGCAATTCCTGTGCCGCGAGTAGGATAATTGACCCCTTAAAGAATCCTGAGCCGTTTTTCAGTACATATAAATAAGAACTAACATATTATTTTTTAATCTCTTATTTTTAAGGTCCCCCTGTTGTTGAGAATGGATGCTTAGTTTATTTGCAAAATCCCGCCCAAAATCATCAAAGTGTTCGAAATCGTCACCAATGTATTCTATCAATACACATTTTTATTACAAATACAAATCCCGCAACCCGGCCATCATACTGTCCGCTTTTGGGGACATTTTGTGGGTCATATATCTGGTCGTGACGACATGTGTCGAATACCCCTCACCTACAAGACCCATTGTAAACCACTCAAATCAAATAGATTACCGCCATTTTAATTGAAGATAGAAATAAAAAAGCGCTTTGTCAAGCGCTTTTTGTTCATTTTTTGAACACTTTGAACGATTTTTCCACCACGATCATGGCGACATCACTCTTTGACACCATAAGAATAGCAGGATGAAACCGTATCTCTCAACTCGTATCAGAACATGCCTATCGAATGACAGCCACCTTGTGAGGTGCAATGGCAGAGTCCGTCATCAGCTGGATGAGATAGACACCAGCGGACACCCTCTCGCCCTCCTGATTGCGTCCGTCCCAGATGTGATCCCCATACCCGGCCGGTAGCGCTCCCAGCCGCTCAACATAGACTCGCTCTCCTGAAGCATCCAGCACGACCAGGCTGGCCCGTTCACACGGCGCATCCAACACAAACCGTATGCGCAGATCCGGATGTCTCTCTGGCATATAGGGATTGGGAATCGCTGCCAGTATTCCTGTCTCGATTGCAGGGACCATTCCTGGCGCGATTTCAATGTTATAATCCCGTGATGTCTGCTGATAATTGCTCGCCGGTATGGCTCGGTGGGTGGCCATCAGCCATAAATCATCCTCCATATTCAGCTGCCCCAGGGGGACCTCCAGGTTGCCTGCAGAGGTTTCAACCAGGGCATCCGACCGCCCGGGATTGACAAGAATTGACAGGATCCAGTGATAATCATCCTGAAAGATGGGTAACAACACGTACTGATCCGATGCGGCAATATTCACCCGAAAGGTTCGGGTCACCAATTCTCGGCTTGTCCCCTCAAAAGTATGGCTGCTGTTAAGCGTGATCGTTTGTTCTGGCACCAATAACGGATACTGATCCCCCTCCTCATAATACTGTGCAGTATCAGCCCGGTTGCCGGTAAAACAGTTCCATACGGCAAACTCGTTGAGCTCGTATGAAAAATTACTGCCATACTCGACCAGGGTCTGATTCAAAGCATCGTAGGGTTCTTTATCAGTCATTTGCTCCCACAAAGACCGAATCACGTTACGGTCGTATTTTTGCTCCAGCATGTGAAAAAAAATGGCCATGGCATACTCGTGATTGCCATCAAAGTGATAAAATGGCAAATAGGGCTGAGAAAAGTACTCGGGAAGATAGTGGTAATAGTCATTCACATCATCAAAGACCACGTCTTCCATCCAACTGGCGGACATTTCATAAAGAAAATCGGCATATAGCGTGGTGGTAAAAAAAGCCCGGTATCCCATCTGGACCATATGAAAAAACTCATGCGCTGCCGTCACCCGCATGGCATCCAATCCCTTTGTATAGGTATGGGTAAAATTGTTATCCATCTCTATCCAGCTGGTATAGCCATCTGGATAGGGATCCGGAGCCGGACTTTCAACCGTGGTGGCACCATAGTCAGAAATGTTACGAAGATAGACATCGTATTCAGGGCCATGCACATTGTAATCCGACGGCGGTGGCAGATATCCCAGCGCGTTGATCTGAAAATCATAGACTTGATCGTATGTTTCGGCAGTGGAGCGGGCAAATTCGGGTGTGGCAGCATCAGGTCCTGTGGTGGTAAAGTGTATCTTGAATCGACCACTGGGACTCAAAACGCTGTCCGGAAGCTCGGCTCGACTGGGCCGCTGCAAGAGTGCCTCAAGCGCCTCGATTCTACCACCCTCTTCCATGGAGACAAGTCTAAACGCTCGTGCTTTGAGCCACGTGGTTCGCCGTGTGACGGATGGAATCAGGGACCGATACGGCTCGGGAACATTGTTGGCATCATAGATACTGGACAACTCAATCCAAATTGCATCCTGCTGATCCAAATGGTCCTCAGCCACAGCATGCTGCAATGCCGGAATCAACCGGTTTTCACTTTTGCCCAAGACCAGACCAAAACTCGCCACTGTTAAAAACAATAGAATGTTATTTATGCGGAATATCAAATCTCTACTCTAGTTTTTTTGTTTGAACCGAAAGCTGATGGGAACCCCCATAAATCCCAGTTGAGACCGGAATTGATTTTCAAGATAATTGCGATAGTTCTGCCGCACTCCCCTGGGATGATTGGTAAAAAAGGTAAAGCACGGTGGATTGTCTCGCGTCTGGGTCACATAGTTGATTTTGACATAGCGGTTGCCAAAACTGGGTGGATGATTTTTGGCCACAGACTCTTGTAAAATACGATTCAATTCAGCTGTGGCGACATGTCTCTGTCGCTCTTCATACACTGAAATGGCGATATCGAGCAGTTTAAAGACCCGCTGTTTCGTCAAGGCCGAGATGAACAATATGGGGATAAAAGACAATTCGTGAATAGACTCTCGCAGTGAGGTCTCAAATTGTTGCGCGGTCTTGTCATCCTTTTCGATCAGATCCCATTTGTTGATACCCAATACGATTCCCTTGCGTTCTTCCATCAAGTGGGTCAGAATGCGTTTATCCTGGTCTGTGATGCCGCTGGTGGCATCCAGCAACAGGATAGCCACATCACAGCGCCGAAGCGCATTCATGGTGCGGACATTGCTAAAATATTCAATATTCTCTTTGACACGTGTGCGTTTACGCAAGCCGGCAGTGTCCACCAACATCACTTCCCGCTGTTTATAGCGAAACCGGGTATCAATGGAATCACGGGTGGTGCCGGGAACGTCGGTGACGATCAGTTTCTCTTGACGGATCAAGGCATTGACGTATGAGGATTTGCCCACATTGGGACGTCCCAGAACCGCCAACCGAATCGGAGTGTTCTCTTCCACCTCTGTGGCCGTGCTTTCGGGAAGCGTTTCAATGATCACATCGAGAAAATCTCCGATGGATCGTCCACTGATGGCTGAAAGGGGATGAGGATCTCCCAGACCCAACTGATAAAATTCATGAATGTCCATCTCCCGTGCGTCGTTGTCGACTTTGTTGACGCCCAATACCACCCGAACGCCGGATTCCTTGAAAATTTGAGCAATTTCCTGATCCAGCGATGTCACACCGGCCACACCATCGACAACGAAAACAACCAGATCGGCTTCTTTTAAGGCATAATCCACCTGTTGGCGAATGGCTTGCTCAAAAATGTCATCTGATACCGGAACATATCCGCCGGTATCGATCAGTTCAAAATAGACCCCGGCCCACTCTGCAAGCGCATACTTTCGATCGCGGGTAACGCCGGGAGCATCGTCTACGATGGCATCCCTTCGGCGAAGAATGCGATTGAACAGAGTGGATTTTCCCACATTGGGTCGACCGACTATGGCAACAACTCTTTTTTTCATTCTCGTCCACTGTTTAGTTCGTCCAACATCTCCTGAAAGCCCGCTGCGGGCACCAGCACCTGTTGTTTGGTGGCATTTGACAGCTCTTCCAGCGTCCAGCCATCCAAAAAGACCCTGTCGTCGTTGAGACAATCCGGAGGCAGTGCCATGACCTGGCCATCTGTGCCGACTTGCTGAGCGACAATATCCTGAGCAGCCAGCAATCCACTTACCGTCACCTCACCACCGAAAAATCGGTTTTTGATCACCTGTAACCGGATGGTCAATCCCTCTATGGCCTCCAGTCGGGGCAGCACAAACCGTTTAAATACAGGAGCCACAAGTTCTCCGGTCACCAGATTCATAGTCACCTCGGGTATCGAAGGGGGAAACGTGTGCTGCTCCGCTTCAAAGCGGTCGAGAAAATCCCGGGTCAACCCCACCCCGTTCTCAATCTGGTGAAAATCCTCGTAATGCTCTGCCGCGGGAAGGGCACGATTGGCCATCAAATAAAACTCATCAGCAAGAAAAACAAAACGCGTGTCCAATCGACGCTGAAAGATCGATCCCTTGTGTTCGGCCCAGTCAATGAGCGCAGCGGATTCGGTCGTCGAAACCCCGCGAAGAGGCTCCAGACCCTGACGGTGACCAGTCAGTCCCACCGGTACCACCGCAAGGGTTTGAACCGCCGGGTAAAAACAGGACAGCGTGTTGACTGTATCTTCGAGAATCGCACCGTCATTATATCCAGGACACAGGACAATCTGCGTGTGCATGTCGATACCCTGCTCGGCAAGACGGGAGAGCTTTTGCATCAATCGGTCATCCCGGCGAATGCCCAACAGTCGTTTTCGGACCTGCAGATCGGTGGCATGAACCGATATATAAAGAGGCGATAATCTCTGATCCAGAATACGCTGCAGGCGTTTTTGGGAGATTGTGGTCAGCGTGACATAGTTGCCGTACAGAAACGAGAGCCGATAATCCTCATCTTTGATCAATAGACTGGATCGGACACCTGGCGGGTTTTGATCTACAAAACAAAACACACAAGAGTTGCCACAACAGGTGGGTTTCATGGCTTCAAATTCGACACCCAAGGGTCCCTCGAGAACCCCTTCTATCTCAATCTCCCACTGCTGGTGATTTCTGGATACCCCCATTACGATATCTTCATCATGTATCCAATACTCCATATCGATCCGATCCCTGAGTGGATGGCCATTGATATGGATAAGGTCATCACCCGGGCGCAGATCCAGTTCTTGTGCAATGCTGTTTTCACGTATACCTACGATCTTCATTGCGTCGCTTTATCCAGTCGTTGACGATAGAGGGTAAGCGCATCTGATATCAACATACGAATCACGGCAGCGGTGGGCACGGCAATCACAATCCCCAAGACACCCCAAAAGTGGGAGAAAAACAAAATCGCAAAAATAACCCAAACGGGATGCAACCCCACCCGGTCTCCTACAATCCGGGGGGATAAAAAGGATCCCTCCAGAATCTGAACGGCTTCGATCACGGCCACGATTTTGATGACACTGAGCATGGGCGATGGACTAAAGAGCCCCACGAGGATGCCGAAGAACAACGTGATGGCCAATCCCACATAGGGTATGATATTCAACAGACCGGCCATGATTCCCAGAATTAACGCATAACGGATCCCAAAGATCCATAATCCCAAAGTCGTCACCGTACCCACAATCAGACAGACAATAAGCTGCCCCCGAAAAAAACCCGAGAGAACCGCATCCACACGATGAAAATAATCCGTTACCCATTGACTCTGACGTTTCGACATCAGGTCGCGTATCCAGCGCTTGATAGAATCGAAATCCCGCAACAGATAAAAAAATAGAAACGGCACCAACACCAGGTTGAGCAATTGTCCCATAGCCGTAGATACAGCGGTGGTCACCGAAATGGCACTTTTGAAAAAAGTCTGGAAAATCTGCTGTATCCGGCTCGGAAGTTTGTTCAGTGCAAAGTCTGATATTTTGTTCTCGTCGATCTGGACATACTTTTCCAGAAAGACAATACCCTCGGATTCCACCCATTTGGAAAACTCTTTGGAGTACGTTACACTGAGACGCACGAGATCTCCCAGTTCTTCAATCACCTGGGGAACCAACACGAACATCAGTACCACCAGAATGGCCAACACCAACAGAACAATGGTCAATACACTGAGCCAGCGGGGTATCCGGTGTCGCTCACACCAATCGATTACCGGATCAAACAGATAGGCCAAAATCAGGGACAACGCAAAGGGGGTTAAAATATCCCGTGCGTCTCCGACAAACCAGATCACAAAGGCCACACCCACCACCAGCATGGAATACCGTATCATTGGATACTGCCGCAGGGGAGCAATAAATAACACAAAAAGAGCGAACAGGACAATCGGTGTCAGGGCGTCGCGAATATCATAAAACAACAACGACAGGACCAGCAGCCCCCCGACCATCAACAGCACCTCGTATTTTTTGAGTACTGATGTTGATGTTTTGGCATCCATAACCAGAATCCTTTACGCAAAATGCAGTGTCCAGGGTTCGGAAATATACACAACCCAAATCAAAAAAACAAAGGGAAGAGAGCAATCCCTCTTCCCTTTATACTGCCATTCTTCCCGGAATCCTCGATTATTGCGGACGTACGATATCATTGCGGGCAAAACCGCTTCCGGAAACAGCCTTGCACTGGGCTGCCTTGCCGTTACCGATACCATTATTGGTGACCTTGATCACACCGACTGTGGATTCAGTGGCTCCCAGAGAGATACCGGTATCCGGATCAATCAACTCCTCGCCGGGTCGAAACACCACAAAGGTATCGCCGACATCCACACCATCGTTGGCACCGGCATTGATGTAGATTGGACCATCTCCCTTTATGATCTTTGCTCTCCAGGGCAGCGACGTGGCGGAAGAGTTGACCATGTCCACGATATCATCGACGGCCTGCCTCGTGGCTTTACCGATGATGGATTCGTCAAACTGACGACGGTTGTCAAAGCCGAACTCGCGTGTCTGCACGGAAATGCCGCGTTTGCTTTCGCTTTTCCGCACGGTCTCCGCAGCCACTATTTCTCCTGTCGAGGTATCCACAAATCTGACATCCACGGCAACGGTCGCGGACTGGCTTTTCAGCCCAAGACCGAATCCTTTCTTTTTCAGCGTACCGCCGACATTGCTCTTGGAGTGACCAAACTCGCTGACACTTCCAAACACCGCCAGTTCGACACCCAAAAGTTTGCCGATCTGGGCAGCACTTTCCGCGGTCACGGCTCCACTGGCACCGAGATTTTGCTCCTCGATCAGGTCTTGCATTTCCTGACGCTCCAGTACACGATAGCGATCGGTCTTGACCAACGCTGTGGTCAGCATGTCTGCCATGCCCTCTCCCACCGTTCCCCCACTCCACCAGTGATGCGCGTATCCGGACTTGTCCTCAAAATCAAACACAGCTACCCGCCGCTTCAAGGCCTTGGTATCGCCCCATAAAGTCAGGGGTGTTACCAAAACCAGCGCGGTGATCAGAATCATAACAGAGAGAATACATCGTTTCATCATAGCGACTCCCAACAAAATTTGTGGAATTTTAGTGGATTGAATATCCCTTCACTGCAACGGTCAACAAACGGTATGAGTTGAGACTATGCCGGGACACAAAGCGAATCAACACATCCCCCTGCCGTCTTCTCTGACAGGTAACCTTGGCCGTTGCCTATGATGTAACAATTGTAATTTATATGATTATTTCCCGGTCGTGATCCCGATCGGCAATCGAATCATTACAACCGCTTTATCATCTTACAAATACATCTGGAGGGTTCTGATGGACCTAACATATCCGGAATCTGCTTGCCTAGCATTTTGAACGATGCCGGTCCAATTGCTGCAGAGCAAAGGCATAGGCACCAATGGACGTGGCCAGACTGGTTCCCAGTACCGACATGCCCACTCCAATGCGCTTGGATCGATCGTATTGGATAAGACGTTCACTGCCAGGTACCCGCAGGTCCTTGACATCCCGCTTCAGAAACAGAGACCGCGAGGCTGAACGTTCAAGATTGTAGGCCGTGACCTCCATCCGGTCGATGGTGTGCCCATACCGTGAATCTAAAGGCCGGTTCATCTCCTCCACAAGCGCAGGCAAGAACAAATCGTGTGCGTTTGACAATCCGCCTCCGATCACCACCAGACCATCTACCAGGGTCACCGCATTGGCCAGGGCCTCCCCGGCTACCCGACCCAGCATGTTAAACGTCGCCAGCGCAGCACGACGGTCCCCCTCGCCCTGACCTCGCGCGATTTCACATAGCTCCCGGGGTTCTGGAACCTTGTCAGGGGCAAGTCCCGCCTCTTCGCTGTATACCGCCCGGATCCCCCGGATACTGACCCCCTCCTCCGATCCATATTCATGTTCCAGGAGATGCCGTATCGCCCAGATCTCTCCACCGGCGGAATTGTCTCCCACCACCATCTCACCATCGAGTATGATACTGCCACCAAAGCCGGTCCCAAAGGTGACACCAATCAAATTGCGATAGCGTTTGGGATGACCTGCCTCCTCCAGCATGGCATTGACGCGAGGCAAAAATCCGGCAATCGATTCTCCAAGCCCAAACAGATTACCATCATTGTTAATAAACACAGGAACACCAAAGGTGTCTTCAAGCATGGGCCCCAGTGCGACCCCGCCGCGGTAAGCCGGTAAATTGGCCAGATCTCCGATGATTCCAGACGGATAGTCTGCTGGTCCCGGAAAGGCAAAACTCAATGCTACCGGTTCGGTCTCGATCTGCAAGCGAACCTGTTCAAAACCATCGCGTATGGTCTTTAAAGAGAGATTCAGATTGTGGGCAAATGAGGGCAACCGGACCGGCTCTACAATCTGATGATTGCCACGAATCGCAGAAAAAACAAAATTGGTGCCCCCTGCATCCAGGGTCAGTACCACTCGAGGATCTTTATCCAAATACATATCGTCTCCGTCTCCATATGACTGCGTTCAGTTGTCGGACACTGGGTCTTTTCATAATACCGGAAAATCGTTTAAAAATCAAGATGTATTTGATACCTGGTTCGCCCCCATTAAAGCCTTTTGATATCTCGGGTTTTCGTGGGCCTTGTCAAATGATGCCCAATTGCTTTTCAAAATACGGTACAATTTTTGCAAATATTTTTCTGGTTTCAAAACGCAAAAGTAAAGAATACAGATGCTCGAGTATTATTGTGCATATCGCTAAACAAGTAGAAATCGTGTCACCAGGGTTCTATTCATACAAGTAACCCATTCAATATCAATAGGATACTGGCTATATTCGGATAAAATGCATTTATGCTCAAATTACAACACTATCCAGTTGACAATCATAATCCGAACTTTTAATATAAATAAATCAAACCATTATACCAGTTGGGTGCAAGATCGATTTGATAGTCCTTTTTAAAATCGGTACTGTATAACTTGTCAAATGCGGTGTCTGTTACCATTACACCCCGGTCATAAAAATTGGGTTGGCGTTGAATGCTGCTAACCTGATCCTGAACATCTATGGTGTCACATAGTTTTGTCAATGTACGTAAAAGGTGTCAATAAATGATGACACCTTGATCTGTAAGCGTGAAAAATACAAGGGAACCCGGTTTTCAGAGATTGATAATGCGATTTTATTATCCACAAGATAGTACTGCTATCTAAACAAATTCCAACAAAATGCAGAAAGGCAAGCTATGAAAAAAGAGAACATTTGGACTGTGGTGGTGTGTTTGGCTATAGCAATGACCGGAACGAGTCAAGCACAGTTGATTGTTCGTTAAACACACAACAAACGATAAAACACTCTTTCAGGTGGACGAGAACGGTAAAGCTCATGTGGCGGACAGTCTAAATGTCAATGCACTAAAAAACACACTCGATGATGAACCATCACTGGTTGGAGTTGACAGAAACGGAACGTTGATTAAAAGTAACGTCTCCTTATCACAGCAGGCATTGCTTTTTGTACCCGTTGACAATAAAATACTGGTGGACAGTTGGGAGTATGGCATTTCAGCGGATACAGCAAATGCTGCTCTGGATATCGAAACGGCATCAGGCATTACCATTCCGGAAGCTGCTACTCACGTTCTGGTCGAATATATCATCGATATCAATGTTATCCCTCCTTCGCCATCGGAAATAGATCCCGATCACAACTGGAACAATCCGGTTTCTTTTTTATTCTTTGCTGACGTTGAGCCTGCCAATGGTTGGGAAATTGAGGACTTTTACAACCATTCCAATAAAGAGTCATTCGCAGGCCTATTGGATGGCGGAGCTGTGGACAAGAGTCTGGTTGACGGAAGTGATGATAACGAATATGGAGGCAGAGAACTGCAAGGCTTTGGTGATATAGTAGTCAAATTATCCCCCACTAAAACCATTGCCTATAGATTGAAAACCTGGATTTGGGACAGTTCAGTTGATAAATCAATTGATGATCTCTTTGAAGTGATCTCCATTTTAATAAAACTAAAGGGTTATTATGTACCGCTATCAGCGGTACTGCAGCAACAATGAGTTCGTTAGTCACAGGGAGACAACCTGCCATTCTGCTGCTGTCCTGGCGAACGTCTGTCTAAAGGCACCACTTGCCGATATAATCCGACTGTATCTGTTTTGAATTGCATACTATATCGAGCATTATCACTCTTTATCCGCTTTCAGTGCTGTCCGGTTTATCAACCGGACAGCAGTTATCCGCTTTGACAAATCAACGATAATTGGGCTGCTAGGTTTACTACAAACGCCCTGGACATCATTGTCCAGGGCGTCTTGTATACAGGACATCTTGTCCCGCCGGGTAGCATAAATCCCCCCCTTATGCGAGCAAATGTCAAATAGAGCTTGAAAAACAAAGTCGCATATCGCAATCTAAAAAGATGCGGCGATGCTGTCTTCAGAACAGCGGCGATGTAACCTGCTCGATGAGAAGAGCTATGTCTTTATGGTTTTCTTAATCCGTTTCTGCAGGAATCTCAATATCCCAATCGGTGATCCTGACGATGGGATACAGATTTTTTTCCTCGTCCCAGTAATGGGTTCGTTGGTAAAAAAATTCGAGTCGGGCACGGGCAGAGGAGGCAAATGTAGAATCAGTGGTCAATTTTTTTTGATATCGTTGCCGTAGATCTGCATCACTATTGTACATCACCTCAGCCATCGGTTCCATAACATAGTCTTCGAAATAGACACGATGCTCAAAGATGGTATTCATATATCCCCACTTGACCAGAGCATCGGGTGCCTGGGGTTCCAGGAGATGCATAATCAGGCGGGCATCCGGATGACCCAGGGGGATATAAGCCGAGCCGGCAGGAAGCTCCCGGTACCGGGTGACAGATGTCACCGAGTAGGACGGCCGTTGATGGCCTTCATAAGAAGAAGCGGGAAGCCTGACATCGTGAAACCGATAGGTTTCAAACTCCCCCCGGAGCGGCTGACTCAATGTCTGTGTTTCAATACCATGAGCCTGTATAATATCGATAATCGTTTGCCACTGGACCGGGACGATATACCCGCGTGGAGCAGAGACGGAAAGAGTGGGGACCACGGTATTGTAATATACGGTGGGAATATTGACAGGGGTTTTGTTATATACCTTATAGGCTTGATTGGAGACCATGCCGGTATCGACTTTAAAGCCAAAGGAGCGAAACAACAAAGAATCGCCGGAATCCATTCGGGTCTTAAACCGCAGTGGCAAACTCTGGTACGGCATCTGTCCCAGACGGGCCGTTTGGTTGCGCATCTTGTCGATCGCCTGCTTCAGGGAATCCCGCTGGTCGCGAATCAAACGCAACCCTGAGAGCAAAATCTCATAGGTGGCATGGACACGCACCGAATAGGGTTTTAGACTATGGGCCTCGATCAGAAAACCCGGTCGATTGCGTACCGTGCAATAGATGTTGGACAAACGAGGGGGCCAGATGCCCCCCAACAACCCTTTGGCAGGTTGCAATGGATCCAAAAGCCCGGCATAGGGGATAATCGGGACATCCTTGTTCTCGAGTTGTTTCTTCAAAGGAGGAAGAAAGTCATCCCGAACCCATGCAGAGACCTTTCCGCCGAATTCGGGATGGGTATCGATATAATAAGCAGCCGCGTATTGAAAATCCTGTCCATCGGTGGTATGACAATCAAAGACAAAATCCGGATCCCACCGGTTAAACAAATCAATCCAGGCTCGCATCTCCGGTGTCTCTGCTTTCATGAAATCCCGATTGAGATTGAGCCGGGTCGATGTGACCCGAAATCCCATTTCCCGGGGCCCAAGCTGATTGATACGGTTATAGGGCCCAAACCGTTCGTGACCATCTGCATTGAAAATCGGAATGATCAGGATTCTGACGGAATCCAGGAGAGAGGGTTGTGTCTGCGAGAACAGGCAATCCCGGGCCAGCATGAGAGCGGCGTCCTTGCCCGCGGATTCCCCGGGATGGATGCAACAGGTAATCAACACGGTGGGGATAGAGTCGTGTCGTGCTTTGGGATCAAAGGCCTTTTTCCCGGAGAGAATGAGGACCGACAAGGCCCGACCCTGTGCACTTTTTCCAAAGGAGATCAATTGGGCATCCGGACTGGCTTCTGCCAAAGCCTGGCAGTATTGCAGGGTTTCTAAATAACGAGGGGTCTCTTCTCCCCCGGAACGCTCGAAGCGAGTCAGCCACCTCTCATCATGTTGCGCCAAAAGAGGTCGGCATAGCATAGAGAGAAAAAGGGAGGTCAAAACAAATCGATTCATAACACTCTCCGGGTCAATTGTGGGTTGATTTTGTGATTAAACCGACAACACCATCTGTTATCATACTGGTTGTTTCACACGCGTCCGGTTATCGCACTCCAATGGATTAACAATTTAAATTGGTTTTAATAGAATTGTATCGGGTGTCCGGTCGTTTGACCGGACACTCTTGTGTTTCTTTAATGGTTTCATACTTGTATTGCTGAAATTGAATCTGTATATTACACCCAGTGATGGCCGGAAACCGGACATCACCCTGCACCAATCTTCTTAAGCCTATTAATATCAATATATTTTTCGAAAATTATCATCAAATTGATTCTGTTCATGAGACTGCTTTCATGATCTGATATCACCGAGCGACAACATTCGGCTGCCATAGAGAATCTGCCCGACCGTTTACCTGTTAGCGGAGGAAATTGTGGTCACTCTTTTGCATACGGTTCACCATATCGATCGCTATTGGTCGGTCTTGATTCGAGAATCACGTCATGGAATCCGGCACCCGGACGCAGCTTCAGCCGATTCAGATCTTCTGTTTCTTCCCTATCCCTATGTGGTGCCGGGGGGAATTTTCGATGCCATGTTCTACTGGGATTCCTTTTTTATCCTCATCGGTCTCATCAAAAATCCTCGCCACTTTGCTCTCTGCAAAGGTATCGTTGACAACTGTCTTTATATGATTCACCGCTATGGCCGGGTGCTGAACGGCAATAAAAAAATCTGGTCCAGCCGTTCGCAATTGCCGTTTCTGACCCGTATGATTGAGCTCATCTATCAACAGACCAGGGATGACTATTGGCGGCAAACGGCCTATCATCAGGCGGTGCTGGAATATGAGAACTATTGGTGTGCTCCTCCGCATCAAATCGGAGACGGGTTCTCCCGCTATTATGAAGATTCAGGGGACAATTATCAGACACGACACACAGAAGCGTCCTGGGATATGTCCCCCCGATTTGATGATGAGGATACCACCGATTTGGCCCCGGTCGATCTCAACGCCAACCTGTATCGATATGAAATCGATTTGGCCTCCTACTATAAACAGACAGGAAAGCCCAGAGCAGCGCAGCGGTTCCAGCAACGTGCGGATGCCCGGAGACAAGCCATGAAACGCGACATGTGGAATGAGCAAGATGGTTTTTTTTATGACTATAATGTGCGTACAGGGCAACAAAAACCGGTGCGCTCCCTGGCTGCGTATTCACCCCTGTGGGCGGGAGTGGCTGATGCGGGCCAGGCGCAATACATGGTGGCGCACCTCGCGGATTTTGAAACCCCCTTTGGTCTGGTCACCTGCGATCACGACTATGAAAAACCGGACCGGCAGTGGAATCATCCCAATGGTTGGGCTCCACTCCATTGGCTTGTCTATCGCGGCCTGAAAGCCTATGGATTTGACGGCGATGCAGACCGGATTGCCCGCAAATGGCTGAATCTCAACAGACGCGTGTTCGAGGAAACCGGACTGCTCTGGGAAAAATACAACGTGGTGACGGGAAAAGCAAGTACCATTCACGACCGGTATCCCACCCAACACGGCTTTGGATGGACCAATGGCGTGTTCATCGCTCTGTATCAGGATCTCTTCCCGGAATCCTACGAGCCCATATCCTTGAGCGCCCCTTTTTAACACGGACGCAACCGGGTCCGCCAATCGGTCGTAAGTGATGGAGGAAATGAGATGATCAGCACCTATCTTAAAGAAATGTCCCTTGAATTGATCATTCTTGCGCTGACCTTTTCCGGCGGTCTCTTGCTCAGTCACTTCAAACGAGCATGGCGATTTCGAAAATTTAGAGCGGTTTTTGGTAAAACCGTCCAACGAGCGGACAACCTGTTCTTGTGTCTGCCAGAGTGGATCCTGAAACCGTCCACAGATGGCAGCCCGCGATTTGAAAAAAACGGCCTCGCTCAGAACACCCGGGAATACATGGGTCCCTCCCGACTCTACGATACACTCGATGTGAAAGCGAGTTTTGAACTGAGTGCCTGGTTGGGCGGTTTTTTTCACCAATCCATCAAACTGGTTCCGGATCGAGAAACACTCGTAATGAGAGACAAAAGCGGGATTTTCCTGGGGTCTGCGCTGGCCAATGTCCATGTTGAATGCCTGCTAAAACAAAACACGATTCCTTTTATGGAATTTATCGATTGCCCCGAAACCCCAGAGTCTCCAGGCTGCTATCTGATCAAAGATTCCGGTACCGGAACCGTCTACGACTCTAGCGGTGAACAGGGATATGCCACTATCATCCGGTTCATCAATCCCCAAACCCCTGATGGGTTTATCTTTCTGGTATTCGGCCCTCACGATACCGGCACGTATGCCGCCGCCACCTATCTCCGAGTCCATTGGACCGAGTTTGTCAGGGCCGAAAAGATCTGTGCACTCTTGCTCGAAATTCCGAATAAATTTCCAGAACATGTAACCGTCGTCAGGTCCTATGGTATGAATCGAAAGCAGTAGCCTGACCTGCGACACGCATTGAGTGTGTGGATCGATCGATGAAAATCTTTTGGGACAAAAGAGTTTAAGCGTTATTGCCAAAATTCATTGAAAATATTTACACTCGCAGTCTGTGGCATAGTTTAATTACCGGTTTCAGGCAAACTTGGTTCTTGAAATTTTTGTCATTTTTTTTTATACTAACTCCTGTTCAACATTACTCCCCTGCCGAAGGTTAACCGCGAATAACAAAGGATTGAGTTATGATTACCGTCAAACCATTTCGGGGACTTCGCCCGAAAGAATCGCTTGCAGAGCAGATTGCCTCTCCTCCATATGATGTCTTGTCATCGGATGAGGCTCGTCAACTCGCTGAAAACAATCCGCGGTCGTTTCTTCACGTCAATAAACCGGAAATTGACTTGCCCGCTGACGTGGATCCCTACTCTGCAACGGTCTATGAAAAAGGTCGGGACACCCTGCAGCAGTTTATTCAAAACGACTGGCTGGTTCAGGAAAAGGATGAGGCGATCTATATCTATCGTCTCACCTGGCGGGGTCATACCCAGACCGGTTATGTTTTGCTATCCTCGGTACACGATTACGATGCGGGTCGGATCAAAAAACACGAGTATACCCGGCCTCAGAAAGAAAAAGACCGAACCGATCTGATCGATACCATGGACGCTCAGGTTGGACCTGTCTTTCTCATGTACCTCTCCAATCCTGTGCTGGATGGTTTGCTGCAACAGGCCACCCGAAATGACGCCAATGTTGAATTCATCACACCGGATGGTGTTCACCATCAGCTCTGGGTGGTTGTGGATCCGGAGACCATCGCAACCATCGTGTCCGCTTTTGCTGATCTGGAGGCAACCTATATTGCTGACGGACATCATCGCTCTGCGGCCGCAAGCGCTGTCTGTAAACGACGCCTGGAACAGAATCCGGACGCGAGCAGCGACGAACCGTTCCATTTTTTTCTATCCGTGGTCTTTCCGCATAATCAATTGAAAATATTGCCTTATAATCGTGTCATTCGGGATTTAAATGGCCTGAAACCGGATGCGTTTCTAAAACGGCTTCAAGAATCGTTCGAGGTGGAACCGCTGCCCGGGGAACCCGATATCGATCGGGAACACGAATTTGGCATGTACCTTGAATCCTCGTGGTATCGATTGCGACCTAAAGCGGGAACGTTTGATGAACAGGATACACTCGATCGACTGGATGTCAATATTTTGATGAAAACAGTTCTCGACCCCATTCTGGGCATTCAAAATCCGCGAACAGATCCACGCATCGATTTTGTGGGGGGGATTCGGGGACATCGGGAGCTGATGAAACAGGTGGATTCCGGGGCCCATACCGTGGCATTCTGCCTCTATCCAACTCAAATCAATGCGCTCATCGATGTGGCGGATGCGGGTGAGGTCATGCCTCCCAAATCCACCTGGTTCGAACCCAAACTCAGAAGTGGCATGGTCAGCCACCTGTTGTGATCCAGAGGTATCCCCCATATGATAACATTCAACGATAAAGGAGTCATACCGTGATCATTTTAATTTCCGATGCATTCGATCCCTCTTTGGCGAAAAAACTGTCCCGGTTTGGAGAGGTCACCGATGACACCTCCAGGCAAGCCGAGGCCGATGTGGTGTTGATCCGTAGCAAAACCAAAGTGAATAAAGAGTATATGGATTCCGCACCCAACCTCAAACTGGTGATCCGTGGAGGCGTGGGTCTGGACAATGTGGATCTGGAAACCGCCCACGAAAACGGCATCGCCGTGCACAATACCCCGGCAGCGTCCAGCATCGCCGTGGCCGAACTGACGTTCGCACTGATGATCGCGTTGCCGAATCACCTTCCCAAAGCGCATCAATCGATGACCGAAGGCAAATGGCTGAAAAAAGAACTGAAACGAACCGAACTGTATGGCAAAACGCTCGGTATCGTCGGATGTGGCCGGATCGGACACCACGTCGCCGAACGTGCGCAGGCCTTTGGCATGACCGTGCTTGGATACGACAAGGCAGATATTCAATCCGACATCATCGACATGCAGGACTCGCTCGAGGCCATGTTACCGCGATGTGATTTTGTCACTCTGAATCTGCCCCTGAATGACAGCACCAAAGGCCTGATCAACGCTCAATTGCTGCAACAGTTTAAAAAAGGTGCCTATCTGATCAATAGCGGTCGGGGCAAGACCGTTCTGGAACAAGATGTGGTGGATGCTCTCGAATCTGGACAGCTGGCCGGATTTGCCACCGATGTGTGGTATTCGGATCCTCCGGAAGACACCCCCCTGCTCAACGCATCCAATGTGGTCCTGACGCCGCATATCGGGGCGTCAACCCGAGAAAATCTGCTCCGCATCGGAGATATCGTCGAATCGATCATCGATGATTTTGTCAATTCATAATCCTGTGGATCCAGACGCCGGATTCACATCAACCGACATATAAAGAGAGGTCACTATGACACGTGTCCATAATTTCAATCCAGGGCCCTGTACGCTACCGTTATCGGCACTTGAAACGGCACAAAAAGAGTTCCTGGATTACCAAGGAACCGGAATGTCCATTTTGGAAACATCCCATCGGACACCGGAATACGATGCGGTACACAAGAAAGCTCAATCCCTGTTGAGAGAATTGCTGGGAATTCCAGAGGACTATCACATCCTGTTTCTGGGCGGAGGCGCCAGTACCCAGTTTGCCATGATTCCCATGAATTTTATTGCAGCCGGTGGATCCGCCGACTATGTGATAACCGGAAGCTGGGCGAAAAAGGCGCACAAGGAAGCAACCATCATCGCCAACGGACGAGTTGCGGCATCTTCTGAATCCGACACATTCAGCTACATTCCCGCCAACGATCAACTCGATGTTTCCGACGATGCCGCTTATGTGCATATCACCACCAACAATACCATTTCCGGAAGCCAATTTCAATATACACCGGATGTGGGTAAAAAGCCCCTGGTGGCGGACATGTCTTCTGATATTTTATCGCGATCGATTGATGTCAGTCAATATTCCCTCATCTATGCCGGAGCACAAAAGAATCTGGGGCCGGCAGGCGTGACGGTCATTATTCTGAAACGCGATTTTGCCGGGACCGCCAATAGCGGCTTGCCGACCATGCTGTCG
>CAYPUH010000008.1:31095-36336 GCA_964413725.1 uncultured Cytophagia bacterium | reverse complement strand
CTCCTACATAGACCAGGGCCCCCAAAGCGTACACATTCGCCAACAATCCGATCTGGTCGACAATCATCACCCGGCAGGACAAAGAGCGTCCATTTTTCATCTCGGTCAGTCGACATACAGGGAGACCGTACGTCTGCAGGTGGTGTTCGATAGCCTCGATATGATCCACAGTGGTCTCATGCGGCGCGATGATTGCGGTATGGTCCGGGTAGGTGTCCAGATAGCGTGCCGCTGCGGGCAGGACGATCTCCTCGTCAGATGGCCATGTGCTTCCGGCGATGAAACATTTCTGTCGGTCAAAGGTTCCCGTCTGTTTGAGAAAATCGATTTTCTCCTCTTCATGCGCCCTCCAGTGAACCTGATCATAACGGGTGTCGCCGCATGTAGAGACTCGTTCCAGTGCAAACAACGTCTGAAACCGCCGGACATGATCATCCGAAACGGTTAATATGTGAGTGAACGTGGTATATATGGGTTGAAGGATCCATCTGAGGCGACGGAATTGCCGGTAGCGATGATCGGAAAGGCTGGCATCGATCAAAAAGATCGGAATCCTCTCTTTTTGCAGACGCCATTGATGATTGGGCCAGATATCGTGTCGCACCACCACCGCCACAGAGGGACAGACCAGCCGCACGAACCGTCGTGCCCTGAAAAACGAGTCCAATGGCAGGTAACAGGTCACATCCGCCTCGGCACAATCGCCTGCATGTTCATATCCCGAGGGAGAAAAGAAAGAAACGACCAGAATCAGCCCAGGATGGCGGGCTTTCAACTGACGCAATACGGGTTTTGCCTGTTCAAATTCGCCCATGGAGGAGATATGAATCCAGAGCCGCGGTGCAGACGGGTCGATGTGAGCCAGTCGGGCAGTCAAAGTAGCAAAAAAATGCCGCCGTCCCCGCAGGCCGGCAGCTATTTTGGCATGAAAAAGACCCGCAACCCTTACGCCGATCCACAGCAGCGGGACAAACAGGCTATTGTATAATACAAATATCAGATAATAAAAACCGGAAGGTTTGTGTCCGACAGAAGGTCGTCTCGTACTAGTTGAAGGATTCATATGACTTTAAGGATTGGTAATCCGATCCAATAATAAAGGTGACATCCGCCTGAACCTCTTCGCTCTCGATAGGTAGTATCTGATTGTGGGAGATGCCCAGCTCATCACACAGATCCTTTATCTCCCGCTCTTGTCGATTGCCACGATTGATCAGGATAGAATACTGATAATCAAAGGTGTCGGCATTACCGATATTGACAACATCATGGTTGTGTTGGCGCAAAAAGTCGGAAAATTCGTTGGCCAGCCCCTGAACACCACAGCCATTGAGAACTTCAACATCAATGGCATCCCGTCGAACCTCACGATCGGCACCGGCCATGGGATTTGGATTGAATGGGGTCACCAGACGATGAATGAGAGATGAGATCAGAATCACATTCACCACCACCAGAGACCAGACCAGCAAGGAACTCAGTTTATCCTTGAGCGTGGTCAGGGGCGATGTGGATCGCTTGGTGGGTCGTTTTTTACGGGTCGTGTGGACGGGTTTCTTTCGCGTACTTTTTTTCTTCACCTCTGATCCCCTTACTCGATTGGCTGGTCCCGGGTGTCCGATCATCGGCCACCGTACCGTTCATTTGCCTCATTCTATCGTGTTGTGCAACTGCATCATGTCCCTTGTATCGAAAATAGGGTCGATTCTGAAATCGATCAGGGAACAATCCCATATGGGTTCATCCACCCACTGGATCTCCGGGGCATCTGCTGAAATTCCAGATGAATGGTCATATTCTCCTTGAGCTGGTAGCGTAAACGGGCATGTGACAGAAAAGGACCATTCTGGAAAACCGGAGACGCTCCCATAGAACCCAGGGGTTGATGCGCAACACCCCATTGCAACGACACCTGCAGGGGAATCGAAAATTGATAGCAAAGCGTGTTCAAATACATGCCTTGCGAAAAAGAGTGACCACCTGCTGAGATCAAACTCATCTCGTATGATTGAGACATATTTAAATTGTCGGGATTTAAACCCAACAAGCCGACCGCACTGCGGCCCACACGCAGCGGTTGCCGCAAGGCCTGCGATATGTTGACGGGTCGGGTCTGATCTTTCAACTGAGCAAGCGTCAGTGTCGGCAACAGACAGAGGGTGCCCCATACAATCAACGTTTTCATATCATTCACCTCCCGTATGTTCGATCCTGCAACGGGATTCGATTCTTCTTTCCTGTTTATGGCGTCCCCTGAATATAGTGTCCACATTTGTGTTCACGGACCGCCTCCCTCTGGATATACGGGAATGACTTAAAATTATAAAAAAATGGACTAAAGTCAATAGCTTTATTCAACAATTTCATTCGCGTATCATTGTCCCGCCAGCAACTCGATAACGAAAAAGCAGAGCACCTGTCCCGCTACCCTTTTCTCGATTCGGCAGGAACGGCGTCAATCCAGGCATTATCGATCAGTCGTGTTTTACCGACATAGACCGCAAGGGCCAGCAAAATCTCGTCCTGGCTGTGTATCCGGTCCACCGGTGTGAGGGTTCGGGCATCCACGATCTCCACATAATCGATGCGCGCATCCGGGATCATATCGATCACTGTACGTATGGCCCTTTTCACCGTCTCAACCTCGGTCTCGCCAGCCTGAATCATCTCCACGGCCCGTTGTAAAGATCGATGCAGCTTGCCCGCGTGCTCTCTCTGTTGCCGGATCAGATAGATATTACGTGAACTCATGGCCAGGCCATCCGGTTCCCGAACGATGGGGGCGATCACGATGCGAAGGTCCATATTCAAATCCTTCACCATCTGACGTATCACGATCGCCTGCTGGGCATCTTTTTGTCCAAAAACCGCCAGATGAGGCTTGCAGATATTGAACAATTTGGCGACCACGGTAGTAACGCCCTGGAAATGATGCAGGCGGGATGCCCCGCACAGAGGGGCCGTCAAGTGTTCCACCCGCACCACGGTCTGAAATCCATCGGGATACATGTCTGTGGCAGTGGGAGCGAATATGACATCGGCTCCAGCCTGTTCTGCCAACCCGCAATCGCGTTCAAAATCACGCGGATACTCTTGAAAATCCTCGTCAGGACCAAACTGAGTGGGATTGACAAAGATACTCACCACCACCCGGTCAGACTGTTCCCGAGCCTCTCGGACCAGACTCAGGTGCCCCTCGTGCAGGAATCCCATGGTCGGCACCAGACCGATGGTCAGATCTTGACGACGCAGATCGTTGGCAAGGGTGGTCATATCCGCAGGAGATGTTATCACAATCATACCGAATCCTCTGCAGAGGCGGGATAACTTTCATGTTTTGAAGGAAAGGACCCCTCGCGGACATCCCGGGCATACTGCTGGCATGCCGAGCAGACAGCATCACCCAACTCGGCATACCATCGCACAAATTTGGGGTGAAACGCTTGATTCAATCCCAGCATATCCTGTGTCACGAGGATTTGTCCATCACACTCGGAACCGGCACCAATGCCAATGGTGGGAATATCGAGTTTTTCAGTGACCGTGGCGGCCAGTTGCTTCGGGATCTTTTCCAGAACCAAAGCAAAGACCCCGGCGTCCTGCAGGGCCATTGCATCCTGAATCAACTGTCTGGCTGCCTCACCGTTGCGGGCCTGAACACCATACCCCCCGAACTGTTTCACCGATTGCGGTGTGAGTCCCAGATGCCCCATGACCGGCATACCGGCCGAAACAATCTTTTCAATCGCGGGCACAACGCGTTGTCCGCCTTCAAGTTTGACCGCATCCACCAGAGCCTCTTTGAAAAATCTTCCGGCATTGGTCATTGCCTGGCTTGTATCCATCTGGTAGGACATAAAGGGCATATCCCCCACCAAAAGAGCCTGATTCACTCCGCGTCGGACCGCTTTACAGTGATAGATCGCTTCATCCATTGTGAATGGCAATGTCGATTCCTGGCCCTGCACCACCATGGCACAAGAATCGCCTACGAGAACCAAATCGATACCCGACTGATCCAGCAATCTCGCGAACAGATAGTCATAGGCCGTGAGGGCGACAATCTTTTCCCCACTGGCTTTCCGGGCCATCAGTGAGGGGACAGTGCATTTTGTCATAATTGACCCCTTTTTGACAAACAATTCGTTCAAAAAAAATCCGCCCCCCTAATGTTAGAAGTGCGGACCTGTATGAAAACAATGGAATATCTAAAAGCGACTGGACACGGTGAACCGATTCAGAGCACCCAATTCTCCGAGAAAGGTGAGGGCATAGTCGATCGAGAGGCGGGAAAGGTGAATTCCAAAACCCACAGAGGCACCTGCAAGCCGATCGCTGGATCCGTCGACATGGATTTCCTGACCGGCATGATCATATCCCAGTCGGAATTGTACAGCGTCAGACAAGGTAAACTCTCCGCCGATGGCACCATGCCAGAATTCACTTTGGACCTTGTAAAGCGTAAACGACAACAGTAACGGAAGATGAGCCAGCTTTTTGGCCACGCCGGCGCGAACGGTAAGCGGTAAATCATCTTTGCGATCGACGAATCCGTTCAAGGCGGTGCCAACGTTATAGACACCGGCGGCGACACTCAATTCCAGCCGAGGGATTTTATACATCACACTGGCATCCACAGCCACAGCATCGGAAGCATAGTTGTCGATGGAAGCCCGAATATATTTCGCATTCACGCCAACAGCACCATCGGACACGGGAGAGAAGGCATACCCGCCGATCAATGCAAAACTGCTGGCACCAAAGGTGCCAGTCTCCTCCCCTGAAATATCGCGTCCGTCAAAGTCGCCATAATCCATAAACATGGCACCGGCACTGAATGTGCCCAGCGAGGCGACAGGGTGAACATATCCTACAAATCCAGACTGAAAATCGAGAAGATGATTGAGATACGTAAAACTCGCAGCGGATTTTTGTGCAAATGCACTGCCGGCAGGATTGTAATAGATGGTGTTGACATCGCTATCGATGGCCACAAACGAGCCAGCCATACCTGCGGGTCTGGCTCCCACATGGGTTTTGAGAAACTGATATCCAACCGTACCCGGCGAAACATCAGCACCAGCTACAGATACCACGATCAATATGAGACATGCCACAATTCGTCGTTTCATCATCCCATCACCCGTATCGTTACTGAATTCTATTGCCACAGAATCCAAAAGAGGTTATCATTACGAGTCGATTTTTGTCTGTGTCATCAAGACACATTCACCCGTCAGG
>CAYPUH010000008.1:0-31085 GCA_964413725.1 uncultured Cytophagia bacterium | reverse complement strand
GTGTCCATAACGTCCCACGACGTCATGGATCCTGTGTATCGCCATAAATCCAGGTGGGTATGGATGGCTCTCTTTGCACCCATCCGTCTGCACGCATAACGTAAAGTCCTGGAATGAGGTCCGATACCCTGTCCGTGGAAATAAAAGAGCCACCTGTCAGAGTCGAACTGACGACCTGCTCATTACGAGTGAGCCGCTCTACCATCTGAGCTAAGGTGGCTTGAAGGTGGTCTGAATAATGTCTGCTAATGTATAAAAAACATTCCGTACAATCAAGAAAAAACTGCACATCTTGTCTCAGTTGTAAGGCCCCGAACGGTGGTCCGTGTCTCCGGCAATCGGACTCAAGGAGAGGGTTGCCCCTGTCGAAGCATCTGGACAATCATATAACCGGCAAAAAAGATACCGATAGCGACCACAAATGCTATTGCAATTACTATACCAAAGAGTGATAACAACTCGATTTTTTGCGATCGATGCCGATCCGGACGGGATTGATCCAAGATTTTGTCATAGAACAACTTACCCGTAAAGATGACCATCAAAAGAATACCCAGAATGAGGCGGGGAAAAAAGACAGGATGGTCGGCGGCGTGGACCATGGGATATAAAAGCCACACCACGATCCCCCATTTGACCCCTTCGCGTATCCAGGGATACAGGCTCGTTAGTCGTCTGTCCAAAAGGCATTCTCGATATGATTAATCCAAAACCGATCATGATGGTAGCGGATCGCCACCACATCAAAACGACAATCCACCTCTTCGCATATCTCGGTGGCTAAATAGTGTTCAGCGGCACGGATCAGCCGACTCTGTTTCCGGGGATCTACCCAGGTGGCCGGATCGCCGAAACAAGAGGTTGCTGCTGTTTTAACCTCAACAAAAACGATGGTTTGTTTTTGTCGGGCGATAATATCGATCTCGCCATTTCTGGTACGATAATTTCGTGTTAAAAGTTCCATGCCGTTCTCAATCAGAAAATCGGCAGCAATCTGTTCGCCTCGCTGACCAAGCTGTCGTCGGTTTTGCATCCTGCTCATGGGGTCGTGTCCTCCAGAGTCCGCGGATGAAAGGAACGCCGGTGGATAGCGCAAAGGCCATGGCGACGAATCGCTTGCAGATGGACTCTTGTGGCATATCCTTTATGTCGTGAAAACCCGTATTCAGGGTAGAGTTCGTCCATATGACACATATAGTCATCGCGAACGACTTTGGCAATTATGGAGGCAGCGGCGATCGACAGTGAGAGACCATCGCCTTTGACAAGAGCGAGGGCGGGAATGGACAGGTCAGGAATTCGGTCACGACCATCGATCAGCAAGTAATCGGGTCGGAGGGTGAGTTTCTCGACAGCCAGTCGCATGGCTTTCAGAGAAGCTTGAAGGATGTTGATCTGATCGATTTCCCGGTGGTGTACAATACCGACACCCACGGACGCAGCGGTGTCCTGAATCAATTGATATGCCTGCAACCGACCGCGGGGTGTCAGCTTTTTCGAATCATCCACCCCCTCCAGGGGGGTCTGACGGCAGGAAAACACAACGGCTGCCGCCACCACCGGACCGGCGAGAGGACCCCTGCCCGCTTCGTCGACGCCGGCGACATAGGTCAGCTCTTGTTCCCACAGTGTCTGTTCGTATGAGAGTAAATCCATAATTCTCGCTCATGAGTGACCACAGCGCTCTCCGCACTGCAGGGCAGATGGATCGAGTGCATGTTCCCCGCCCGGCTTCAGCGTTCATGATTTGCAACAGGGACAGCGCAGGTGAATTGTATCGAATCTTCAAAAACCTGGAAACAGATGGCTCCCTGCTTGTCAGTTCTCAATACACGGGCACCGGATCGACGCCATCGCTGCAATGGATCCGGGTCCGGCAGTCCAAACCGGTTATACTCCCCCACCGAGACCACAGCAAACTCGGCATCGACCTGTCGCACAAACGACCCGGAACTGGCCGTTTCACTGCCATGATGTCCGACTTTAACAATAGGGGCCTGTAACAGATCGCAATACCGAAGCAGATCCCCTTCCGTTTCCTGTTCCGCATCTCCGGTTAACAGAATCGCCTGATGTCCGATGCGCAACAGCAATACGATAGACTGGTTGTTCAATCCATCATCATTGCCAAACGGGTTTCCAGGTGGATTCTTTCGGGGATGGAGGACGAGACACAAAGCCAGTGGAGAGACGAACAGACTGTCTCCGGCATGAACCTGCTGCAGAGGAATCCCGTGTGCGTGCATCAATGAATCCACCCGTCTGCTCAAGGGTGTGTCCGTGATCTGCGCTCTGACCACCCGCTCTACTGGAATCGCCTCCAAGACCGTGGGTACACCACCGATATGGTCATTATGATCATGAGTCACCACCAGGGTATGGATGCGCCGGATACCCAGAGCATGCAGATAGGGTAGAATGACAAACCTGCCGCTGTCAAACGAGTCACTGCAGGGTCCGGCATCCACCATCAGGACAGAACCATCGGCAAACCTGCAAACCACTGCATCTCCCTGTCCGACATCCAGCACGGTGAGCTCGGCAAGGGGACACGATCGTTCAGCGGGTTTGAGACACCATATAGTGCTGAAAATCAGCAAAAAAAACAAGAGATGTTTTCGAACAACCGGCCGATGCCACAGCATGAGGAGCAAAAGCAGTACATAATAAAACACCAGCACCATCAGCGAGGGTTTGGGAACAGCGAGGGCGGTTATGGGCAGGGAATCGATCCATCGCACCCCCTCGATCAGCCACGAAAGGCAGATCGTGTTGACCGTGGCATAGCAGGACGCGATCAAAGGGGAGATCATGTGAAGCAAAAGTGTAATAAAGCCGAGGACAACGATGCCCCCCACCAGGGGAATGACGAACAGATTGGCGGCAAGGGCCAGCACGGGGATCTTGAAAAAATAAAAAGCCGTCAGTGGAAGCGTGGCGAGCTGAGCCGCCAGGGACACCAACGCCAGTGAGCCTATCGTCGTCAGCCATCGCTTCAAAAGTGTCCCGCCCGGGGCCGGCTTTTGTTTGGGTATGGTATCCAGCACAAGTACGATACCGGTTACGGCCGCAAAGCTGAACTGAAAACCGGCCTGAAACAGTTGTTGGGGCTCTAGCAACAAAATGACAAGAGCCGCCAGTCCCAGAATATGCAGTGACTGCACCGGACGACCCAGCTGACGGCCGATGAGCCACAAGCCCGCCATAATCGAGGCTCGCACCACAGAGGAACGAAATCCCACCACACAGACAAAACAGTAAAGACCAGCCAGAACCACCACGGTTCGCAGCGGTTGCGGAAACCGAAGCAGAGAGACAAGCAAAAGCAGTGCCATGAGCACGTACCCGGTATGCAACCCAGAGACAGCCAGGATATGGATGACGCCTACATTGGAAAATGAATCTTTCAGGTCCTGCTGCAACCTGTCTTTGGATCCGAGCAAAAGACCGGTCAACACCTCCACGGCCTCGCCGTCATGATATCGCTCAATGCCGTTCAGCACACCCTTTCGGATACGATACACCCCTTCCTGAAACAGAGAGGGCTCATCACCCTCGAACGAAATCACTGTCAAGTCTGTGACCTGGTTGACCGTCATGCAGGTATGGATACCCTGCCGGGCGAGATAAGCACGATAATCAAACCCACCTAAATTGCGGGCAACTGAAGGTCTTTCGAGGTGTCCACGGCAGACGATATGATTACCAGATCTCAACACCGGAGCCAGGGACCTGAAATAAAGCTGACAAACACCGGTCACAGGAACGGCACGTTGTCGGATCCAGAGGGAATCGACATCCACACGCATCCGCTGCCCTGTCGAGGAATGTCTGACAGCAGACGCTACATGTCCTTCCACCACGACCGTATCATCGAGGTCGGCAAAGCGACGTATATCATCGACCGATGCCGGTCGTACGTCCAGAGCGTGGTTGAGGCATCCAAGCGTAAAAAAACCGAACAAGAGGAGGGTGAGAGCCAATGGGTGCCGATTCGTCAGCAAACTGGCGGCAAGGGCCATGATGGTGAGCCAAACACCCGCATAACATGGGAGGGGATTGGGATCCAGGACTCTGGAACTCAAAAGTCCGGCGATGTATGCAACGAGGATATACCAAACAGAACCGAACGCCATGGGACCGCCTCATCAGATACTCCAACGAGGCGCTCTGTCAGGGAGTTTGAGAAGCGAGCGATAGCAGCTTGTGATGCAACTCCTCAACCTGCTGTTTCAACACGTCCAGAGAGCCCTCATTGGTAATGACAATATCCGCGCGATCGCGCTTTTGTTCTGCCGGACGTTGAGCACGAATGCGCTGTAACGCTTGTCGTTCTGAGAGTCCGTCCCGATTCTGTAGACGCTGCAAACAAACATGCAGTGGGGCATACACGGTGACCACTGTATGCATTTTTATATGCAGTTCGAGTTCATACAACAGCGCTGCATCCACCACAAGATACGGAAAAGAATCCTGTTGTTCAATACCTTTTACCTGTTGGAACACCCTATCGACCATGGGCGGATGTACGATACGATTGAGAGCCTTCAGGGCGTCGGGATCTGCGAAAACGGTTTGGCCCAAACGTTGGCGTTTCAGATGACCCTCCGCATCGAAATAGTCTTCACCAAAGGTCTTGAGCAGTTCTGCCAAAACCTCTGGATTGTGTTCCACCACCCATTTGCCGGCAAGATCTACATCCACAACAGGGACGGCACGCTCTTGTAGGAGGTGTGACACGATGGATTTACCGGCTCCGGGTCCGCCTGTCAGGCCAACACGCAACATCATTCACGACTCCTTAGCGAATCACAGCCAGCTTGCCCATACACGACTGATTTCCGTAGGTAATTCTGTAGATATAGACACCCGAGCTCACAGCCTGGCCATCCTCGTCGTTCAGATCCCATCGAATGCCCCCGTCACCATTGCGTTCATAAAGCGTCCGAATCGGTCGGCCATGAATTGTCATAATATTTATGACCGCTTCCGGGGTCAGATTGGCAAACCGTATATGATTCACCCCCAACCCCGGACGCCAGGGGTTGGGAAAGGTAAAGACCGAGTCCAGTGTTTGTCGGGAAAAAATCAGGTGAAGCACATCCCCCCGCCCCGTTTTGACAGGGACCCCGCTTTTATTGGTAACATCGGTCACACGCACCACATACGTGGTTCCCAGCGCGCCGAATCCATTGGGAGTGAATAACCGCAATCTCACCCGGTCAGAGGTGCCGGCGACCGCAAGGGCGTGCTTGACCACGATATCGGCTCCCAGATCATAATGTTGAGGATCGAGCAGGGTTTCCAGATCCATGGGCTCGTTAAAAACCAGCTCGAGCGTTTCGGCATCGATAACATTTCCGGCAACGAGATAGGGAGTTCGGGGGCGGTTCAGCACCGAGATGGAGGCGCTGGAACGCAGAGTATCCAGGGGCACGTTGTACTGATCGGCCACACCACGGACTGTAATGTCATAATCCTGTCCCGATACCAAAGGACCATCCAGGGTCAGGAGCACGTGCCGGTTCCCCGCCTCTTCGGCAACGGTGCTGACAGCATGATCGGCACCGGCTATCGCATAGTGACTGCCAATACGGACGGAGGCGTTCATCGGCTGGCTGAAGTGGATGCGTACCTGTTGTTCATTTTCGACGGTGGCATCAACCACCCATGGATTCGGGCCGGGATGTGCGGACACGGAATTGGAAGGCAGACTGTTGACAGGAGATCGACTGCTGTCGATGGCCACCACAGTGTAATGATAAACAGAATCGCTGACCACCGTCGTATCCACAAACGACAGTTGAGTGACCGTCGCCAGAATCGACACTCCAGCCGGTCCCTGGCCGCGAAGCACCTGATAGGTATCGGCACCGGGCACTGCATACCAGCTCAGAGACACACGATCGGGGCCCAGCGGTTGCGCGCTCAAGCCCACAGGTGCAGCCGGACCGGAGGCTCCACCCACCGCTTGCAGGGCAAGGGTTTCTTCTCCGGTTCCAATCCACAATTCCGTCTGGCCATCCCCATCGGCATCCGTGAAAAGAGCCCCATGGCTGCGTACCGGCGTGTAATGGAAAGAGAGTTCATACTCTCCCATATCATTCATATCCACCAGATACAGATCCGGAAACACACACAGGGCCAGTTCATCCTGGCCATCTCCATCTATGTCTCCCGAGGACACACCGCTGTAAAAATCTTTGGCTGACTCGTAACCGAAAAAACGCCACTCGGCCACCACGCGATAGGTATTGTCGGCTGTTGACTCGTAGATACGATACAACCAGTGACGAGCGTCATAATCGTGTTCGCTGTTATATTCTTCCCCTGAAGAATGGCAACCTACAGCGAATTCATCCTGACCGTCCCCATTGAAATCTCCCACCTCGATATAATCGATGGTATCCACCAGGGGCAGGGTATCCTGCCAGATCGCTTCGTAGCGATTGTCACCCGTCGTCTCGTATAGATAGACATCACCATCGCTATCGCCGATCAGGATCTCCATGTATCCATCACCATCGAGATCTCCCAGTTCACTGTGTGGAACACCATTTCTGTTTTCACCGGAGGTTGGATTGGTCAGAGTCTGGGAGACTGAAAAGGAGTGGTCCGCCTGTTCCTCCCATACCTGGAACTCGTCCTGAAACCCGGAATCTTCACTGGATGTCAGTCGCATCAATATGTCGGTGTGGCCGTCCTGATCGAGATCACCAAGCTGACTGGCCCAATATCCTGTGGATGCATCGCCCTGCCATTGAGTCAAATCCGAACCCTCGGACTGTCCGGGAAAGGCACCCGAGTCCGGTTGCCAGAGAAAACTGGAAAAGCCATATCCTGCCAGAAAGCTCTGACCTCCCCCCTGTCGGGAGGAGACATCCCGGGGAATGGCCAGTCTGTTCATGGACGCCATGGGTACAAACTGGGTACCATCGAATTCAAAAAATATCGAGTGCTGCAGAGTCTCTTCCTGCAGTGGATTGAGCACAAGTTCAGGTCGTCCGTTATCATTAAAATCAGAGGCCACATTCAGGAGATAGCCATAGGGCAGCGACCAGGGTCTTGGAGTCAACAACACCCGGCTGATGGGTGGCGTTGAGAGGTCGATATGATAGTATTCTCCGTCGTTATCGGCACGGCTGCAAAGGCCGACGCGATTGATCGCCTCGATCCAGCACTCTACCGCGCCGGAAACGATATCCCGAGTCAGGTGGGTGCTCAGCTCCCGTGCCCGATAGGATAAACGGACGGATTCAAACGCCTGCACGCTTCCCCGGGGACGATAATGAAGTCGGGCCTCACAGAGGTCATCGGTCTGAAAAAGAATCAACGCGGACCGTTCCGGGCCATCCCACATGGGAAGAATACGCACGTCTGAAATTTGAGGCGGAGAATGATCGACAAAGATTCGCACATTGGATTGAATTTCACTGCCGTCACGGTTTTTGACGGTCAGTCGGATCATCACCGATCCTTCTGCCTGGGGCAATTCTTCCCAGATGCCGAGGACATCATCCATCACCCGTCGGGGTTGCGGCGGTCCGATGGAAGTCCAGGAATCAGGGTGTTCTCCGATACCGTAAAACAACTGATAGGACTCCATCGTCGGACTCCAGGCCGTACCGTAAAGAGTTACAGGACCGGATTGAAAGCCATCATCCAGTGCGGGAGAGGCGATATAGGCGATGGCCTGTACAGGATATTTCAGGGCATGATGAACATTCAGCCGACCGGCGGCGTAATAGCCGTCCCATCCCATGGAGCCCAGATCATCGGCAGAGGCGAGGAGAATTCCCTTTACCGCGTCCGGAGTCAGCCCTGCATCCTGCGAAATCAACAGTGCAGCAGCGGCGGATACATAGGGCGCAGCAAACGATGTACCGTTGAGGGAAGAGTCGTATTGTGCATCCCGAATGGTCGACAGGACATTTTCCCCCGGGGCGACGATATCCAGAGTCGATCCATAGTTGGAAAATCCCGCTTTGAGATCATCCGACGTTGTGGCACCGACAGAGAGTGTCTGCTGGTGTGCGGAGGGATAGTGAATGGCATCGCTGCCGGCATTGCCTGCAGAAGCGACCATCACCACACCCTGACTGTAAGCATACTGTATCACATCGTCGAGTAACGGGGTGATAAAGACATCTCCCCAGCTCATATTAATCACGCGAGCCCCGTTCTGAACCGCGTATAAAATAGCGGCCGCGGTGTCATCCTCTTCTCCCAGACCACGAGAGGTAAAACTGCGTAACGGCATCACCCGACAACCCGGAGCCAGACCGCTGATGCCAACACCGTTATCCCCTGTGGCGGAGATAATACCGGCAACAGCGGTCCCATGGCCCATTTCATCTGAAGGATCATTGTCCCGATCCCGATAATCCCCGCCATCCGGATAATTGCCGGCATCGGTAAAATCCCAGCCGATAACATCATCCACAAACCCGTTGCCATCCTCATCGATACCGTTGAGATCCGCAGCATCGAGACGTCCATTGCCGTTCAGGTCTTCGGATGAATTGATCCAGATGTTGTCGACAAGATCGGGATGATGGGTATCGATACCGGTGTCGATTACAGCGATCGGGACGGAAGGTTGACCTCGTTCGATGGCCCACGCCGAATCCGCTCCCACCCGGTCCAATGCCCATTGTGAAGAGCGAAGGGGATCCCCCCCGCTTCCGTTCCGGTGAACGCGAAGGGTATGGTTGATGTAAACACTCGATACCATTGTCCGGTCTTTCAGTCGGGCGACCAGATCGTGAGCGTGAAGGGAGTCTGTGACCGTAAACCGGATCCAGCGATCCAGAGAAGTGGATTGATATCGGGCAGCAGGATCCGCGAACAGAGGTTCAACTTTGTGGGGCAGATCCTGCAGCAGATCGTCGATCCGTGCGATACCAGTCGTTTCTGAAACGGACAGCGTTTTATGCAGTCGAGAAGGCCTCTCTGAGAGCTTGCACAATACTGTGGTATTGGCAAACATCGGAGTGGCACGCAAAATCAACACCCCCATCATGAGCCCAAAGACCCAATGGAACGTCGTATTCCTCATCATCATCCTGTTCAATTGAGATCGTCGTTGTGTCTAAAATGCCACATACATGTTCATATCCGAGAAACAGGGTGTCACTGCATCATCGGATACCCGGCAGTAACATTTTCACTATCAAACTGATAATTAGATACTTGCAAATCGTGTCAGGACACCTTGCGAGAGGTACCTGATAGTCTGGCCGCCATCAATCGTGGCAGGGTCAGTATAAGCAATGTTAACAGTACAAGGATTGTGCCAAATCGATCAGACAGTGTGGTGTCTTGCATGATAAAATATCGAACAAAAGCACGATGGGAGGAAACGATCATCGAGAGACGACGAGTCCTGATACTGGCGCCCCTGACGTGAATAGCCACAGCCCGGGGAATAAACCAGATATGCCATCCCGCCCGCTTTACCCGGGCACACCACTCGACATCACTGAAGAACATGACAAACCGCTCATCCAATGGCCCAACCTCATTCAGAACCTGTCGACGCATCAACATAAAGGCACCCTGAGGTTGATCAACCGGCCGGGATTGGGTATGATCAAACTCTCCCATCTTCCATGCATTGAATTCGGGATGAGAAAAAAAGATCCCCAGTCCGAAAATTGAATAAAAAACGTCGCGTCTGCGCGGAAAGCGGCGGCATGACGCCTGAATGCTGTGATCCGGATATCTGAGCTGGGGGGCAACCACACCGGCTTTAGGATGATCTGTTAAAAACTCATATAGAGGATGCAAGGTATCCGGTTGCATCAGGACATCCGGATTCAATAACAGAACAAATGCGCCCGAGGTATACGCAAGACCCTGATTGACTCCGGCGGTGTATCCGGTGTTGATTTTATTAAAACTCAACCTCAGACTATCGAACATCAATTCCAGTTCAAGAGTTTTGCGTTGCAACAACCGGTCGGTACCATCGGTGCTGGCATTGTCGACAATAACAACGTCATGAGAGTACTCTTTGACGGCTACGGCAAGTCGTCTCAGGCACGCCAGGATCAAATCCCGGTTATCATAGGTAACAATCACGACCGAAAGGTCTGTTTCCGTTGTTTTCATACCGATTCTCATGCCCCGGTGTAAAGTCGTACAACATAGCCCTCTGCATAAAAAAACATGGTTAACAGATGTTTAACCATGTCTATACAGTCCCGTCCCGATCGGCAGGATCCATTTGATTTGGCACTTTTTTCTTGTTACGGCCGGAATTCGGCACTCGATCAGCTCCGGCCCTTTTCTTCCTTTAATTTTTTTCTCAGGAAATCAAGTTTGGTATGATACCATTCGTTATCCGGATGTTTATTGGACAGCAATTCAAAAACATCGATGGCCTTTTCATACTGTCCCTGTGCGGCATATATTTCACCGAGTGTCGGAGTGACGAACTTGTCTTTTGAAGGTTCCGTACTGATCTGAGAGGGTAGTTTCTGTGACCCGGACGGTTCAGAGGGTCGGTGAGTAAAAGATTCGGATTCTGGTTTGGATTCCTGTCTCAAATCGCTGTCGCTCTCGCGATCCGTCGAAAGGTCGTTTTCTTCATATTCAAGGCTGGAAAGAAAATCACTGAACTCGGCCTCTTGTTCATCGAACGAGTCGTCAATGGAAATACCTTCAAAACTATCATCAAGAGTTGCAGATTCTATGGAATCAAGAGTGTCCGAATCTTGACGTTCGGGTGGTTCAGATGGCTCAGGTTCGCGATGTTCCGCGGTCTGTGATTCAAACGGCGTTTCGGAATCAAAGCTGAGAGGTTCATCGTCCTGTTCCTGTTTAAACGTGTCTTCATCAAAATCAAAGGGTGTGGATAGCGGTTCAGATCGTTCCGGTGGTTGAACGGGCTCTTGTTCCTGCTGCGGTGGTTCCTGGGGGGGTACAGACTCTTGCTGCCGTGGTGATTCTTGCGAGTCCGGTTCTTCAACCTGCGGGAAAAAGGGAGAATCGAGTATCGGTTGTTCCGGTGTCGGTTCTTCCTGGGTTGGTTCTTCCGGAGTTGGCTCTTCCCCACCGGTCTCTGGCTCAGGAGGCTGGGGCTTGAAATGACTGCGGATGTTCTCCCGAGTCGCATCCATGCCCTCTTCTTCTTCCTGGAGGCTGGGTCTGAATATATCATCCAGAATTTCAGAGAACCGCGTTTCTTCTTCTTCGAATTCATCGGGTTGATACTCGATCTCGTCACTTCCTTTGAGATCGGTTAAGATGTCTTCATCATTTACAGCCTTGGTTTCAAAGGCTGGCTCTGCCAATGGCGTCTCGAAACGGTCTTCATCTATGTCGGATTCCAGAGCCTCACGGCTGGATTCAGAGCTCGTATCAGGGGCCTCGAATGATGAGGTCCTGGGTTCTGGTGTCTCAGACTCCTGAGGTTCGCCAGATTCCATCTGTTCCCCGGGCATCGGCTCCAGTGGAGGCTTTTCATCGAAATTGGTCTTTCCGGTTTCCAGATCCTGAAACTGATCGGCATATTCTTGGTCTTGCGTTTCAAAAGGAACATCGAAAGCAGAGTCTGACGGGTCAGATATGACGGGTTCAGAAGGCTCTTCATTTTCACCGTATGACGGTTCAAAAAAGCTCTCATGACCGCCCCCATCACTGCCGTTGTATTCGAAAAAGGGATCGATCTGTGATACTTTTTTCAGAGCCATCTCACTGGATTTTGTCCATCCTTGTTCTGCCAGGATATCTGCATATAGCTTATGAGCACTCAGACATTTAGGCTCCAGCTTGATAACCCGTTTGAGACGGCGTTCGGCTTCATCATATTCCTTTTTGCTGGCAAAACATTTTGCCAGGATATAGTATGCGCTGGCATAATTGGGATGAATCTCAAGACCCTGCTCACAGAGCTCAATCGCCTTATCTGTCTGGTTATTATTTAGATACCTGTCAGCCAGGCGCGCAAACAGCATGCTTTCCGGATTGTTTTTGATGCGCTGTTCCAGGAAAGAAATATCCTCTGCATATTTGGCTTGCATTCGATTCACTCCTCATTCTCAACCATATAAAACCATGCCGATCGCAATATCGGCTATAATACTAACAATCTGTGCAAACAGGCTATTTCCCCGCTCTCCATGATCAATGGATATAACATAAAGTGAAATATAGAGGTACGTGTCCCCTTGTTAACATACTGTAAGATAGATAATTTTGCAGATGAAAAAAAATACTTTTTTATACTTTTTTCACCGGCCATCTGGCACCCTCATTCCGTCCGATTCTTGCTCGTCTATCTGCAAGGAGAGGGCATCAGGTCCCTGTGATGAGGTGAATTGTAAGAGGATCAACACAGAAGGAAAATCACCAGCCGGAAACCGTTTTATTCAGGATATCCTGACTGATTTTATCGATAGCTTCATCGATTCCCTGCAGGCGGGCGTCCGGTCCTGCCACCGGGTCGTATTCACCCCAACGAGTGATTCGGTCTTCCCACAGGATCTGTTTTTTGACCTGATCGGTACAATTTACTCGAACCGTCATATAAAGTTTGCGATTCTGGACCTGTTCATTTTCATCAAAGGCACCGGCCCGGTCATCGATGCGGCTGATTTCCCCCTCTAGAACCAAATCGGCTTGCTGTCGATCGGCAATTTTAAGTGAATTGTCGCGGGTGAACTCTTGAATCACCGTATCTGTCAGCTCTTCGGCGACTCCGAATTCAGGCGTCGAATTGTCGAACAATGGGATCGCAATGGTCTCGAGATGAGGTGGCAGCGAGCCCGAAAACGAGTAATAGCTGCAGGAACAGATCATACACACCAGCAGTAAATAATAGCCCACACTCTGTCTACTCTTCAGTATCAGTCGAATCATCTCTCAAACCATAACGTTTTATTTTTCGATACAGGGTTCGTTCACTCAAACCCAGCAGTTTGGCCGCCTTTCGTTTGTTTCCCCGGGTAGACGCTAGAGTATCCATGATCAGTTTTTTTTCCATATCGGCCATCGATCCCTCGGTGGATGCCTGATCGTCTGTATCCCCGTTTTCCATATACTCTGCCGGTTGAATCTCGTTCCATGACGGAAGGGAATGGGGGTAGGCTCGTCCTGCCATAATCAATTCGCGCAATTGTGCGATTTCACTCTTGATTTCCAGCAAGGCTCTGAGTAAAAATTCCCGCTCCACGTCCTCCTTGGGTTTGTTCATAACGGCCGGCAGATTTTTTCGATCATGATCTACATGCAGATAAAGTAAAAGTCGCGATTCATCGATTTCATTGCCCCGCTCCAGAACAATCACTTTCTCGATCAGATTTTTAAGCTCACGTATATTTCCAGGCCATTCGTAGTCTTTCAACAGAGACATGGCATCATCCGTGAACCCTTGAAACGGTATGTGATTTTCCCGACAAAACTCTTTGGTAAAGCGGTGAACGAGAAGGGGGATATCGTCCTTGCGCTCACGCAGTGAAGGCACCCGGATATGCATGGCATTGAGTCGATAGTACAAATCTTCTCTGAACAATCCTTTCTGTACCTCGGCTCTCAGATTTTTATTGGTTGCGGTGATAAAGCGAACATCGACCTGCAGGGTGTGAGAGCCTCCCACGCGCATGAATTCGCGTTCCTCCAGGACGCGCAGGAGCTTTACCTGTGTGGGCATGGGCAGATCACCGATTTCATCCAAAAAGATACTACCGCCGTCCGCCAATTCGAAATAGCCCTTTCGTCCGCCTGTGGCACCGGTAAAGGATCCCTTTTCATGGCCAAAGAGTTCCGATTCGATAATCCCCTCCGGTATAGCCCCACAATTTACGGTAACCAATGCTTCCCGGGATCGTCTGCTCTGCTGGTGAATGGCTTTGGCCACCAATTCCTTACCGGTACCGCTTTCTCCCGTAATGAGAACCGAAATGTCGGTATCCGCGACCTGTATGATGGTCTGTATCAGTTGTCGGACCGCTGGCGACTCGCCATACAGGCCCACTTGTTGCTGAATGTCCCGCCAGGGTTCCTCCCCGGAATGTTGGCTGGAACTCTGATTCAAAATAAACCTCTCTACTGTTGTGCTTTAAAATACTCTACCGTTCGTTTCAATCCATCCGCCAGGGTTACGTGTGGACACCACCCCAATTGGGATTTGATTTTCTGGTAGTCGATCACGCTGCGCTGTTGTTCTCCCGGTTGAGCCGGACCATGCGTTTCCTGCGTCTTGCTGCCGGTATAGTGCAAAAGATGTCGGAAAATTTCATTCACATTCGTCTCTTTTCCGGTTCCCACATTAAAAATGTCGCAGCTCTCTCCTTCCAGGGCCAGGATGTTGGCATGAACCACATCCTCCACAAAGACAAAATCTCGTGTTTGTGTACCCGGGCCATTGATCACCGGATCCATTCCCTCGAGCATCTTTGTGGTAAAAATAGCCACGACACCCGCTTCGCCGTTGGGATTTTGACGCGGACCATAGACATTGGCATAACGCAGCGCCACATAATTCAGATCATAGTTGAGCCTGTAGAAAAAAAGGTATTTCTCACCGGTCATTTTAGTGATCCCATAGGGACTGTATGGCTGAAGCCTGTGTGTCTCATCAGCGGGAAAGCGGTCCTGTTCCCCATATATTGCCCCACCAGAAGAGGCAAACACCACTTTTTCTACTCCTGTTTTCACGGATTGTTGCAGGATATTGATGAATCCAAGGATATTGTTTTGAGCATCAAAAATGGGATCCTTAACCGAAAGGCGTACATCCATTTGAGCGGCTTGATGACAGACCCGATCGAAGCGTTCTGTCTGAAAAACGGTTTCCAGCGACGGATCCTGGATATCCGCTTCGATGAGGGTAGCGTTTGGATTGACATTTTCCCGGCGACCGGTTGCAAAATTATCCACAATCACCACCTCATGTCCCCGTTCAAGGCATGCATCCACAATATGAGATCCGATAAAACCGGCTCCACCGGTCACCAATATTTTCATTCCCCTTTCCTCCTGTTGAGCGTCTATCCGGATTCTGTGTTAACAGCATCCAGACACCATCATCCTCATAAACCTGTTCTCTTTGTAACTATTGATCGTCACCGGGGCGTCTCTGTTCATCACCAAATGTTCACGAGAGACTTGCCCCAAAGCCGGGATCGGTGTTCACATCCTGCTCTTTCGGGTGGTTTTTGTATCAGTCTTTAAGGGCTTTGTCGGCGATATCCCGTCGGTAATACGCACCATCAAAGGTTATTTTACCCACAGCTTCATACACCCGCGCCTGTGCTGATTTAAGCGTATCGGCCAGGGCCGTAATCCCGAGCACCCGACCGCCGTGGGTCACGATCTGATTGTTCTGCTGTTGTGTACCCGCATGGAATACCAGAATATCGGTATCGAGCGATGACTCCAGTCCCCAAATGGGTTTTCCTTTTTCATAGGATCCGGGATACCCGCCAGAGGCCAGGACCACACACACGGCCGCCTGGTCTTTATTGCGCCAGTGAAAATCAGCCAACAGCCCGTCGCGTGAGGCCATCAATGCTTCCAAGAGATCGCTTTCCGCCAGGGGAAGAATAACCTGGGTTTCCGGATCTCCGAACCGGCAATTGAATTCCAGAACCTTTGGACCGGAGGAGGTGAGCATCAATCCGGCATACAGCACGCCTTTATAGGGACGTCCTTCGAGTGCCATGCCTTTGATGGTTTTCTCCATCACCTCGCGTTTTATGGTCTGCATCAACTCATCGTCTACCTGAGGAGCGGGTGCATATGCCCCCATCCCGCCGGTATTCGGTCCTTCATCATTGTCATAGATCCGTTTATGATCCTGAGAAGGGGCCAAATAGACCAGATTCTCGCCATCGGAAATTGCGAGTACCGATATCTCTTCACCCATCAGGCACTCTTCGATAACAACCTTGTTACCGGCGGTTCCGAAACGTTTTTCCTCCATCATACTCTGCAGGGCTTCGTTGGCCTCCTCGAGGGTCTGGCAGACCACCGCTCCTTTTCCGGCCGCCAGACCGTCGGCCTTGACCACCACCGGCACGGGCGAGGAATTGAGATAGTCTCTCGCGTTCTTATAGTCAGTAAAAACCTCATAATCGGCCGTGGGAATATCATAGGTGCGCATCAAATATTTTGCGAACGCCTTGCTCCCCTCCAATTCGGCAGCCACCTTTGTCGGTCCAAAAATGGGCATCCCATTGGCTTCAAAGGCATCGACAATGCCGGCCACCAGCGGTAACTCGGGACCGACAACAGTAAAATCGATCTTTTGAGATCTGGCAAAGGAAAGAATAGCGTCGATGTCCTCGGGAGAAATGGGTTCACAGATAGCCTCTTTGGCGATACCGGCATTACCGGGCACGCAATAGACCTTACTGACATGCGAGCTCTGCCTTAATTTCGTTACGATCGCGTGTTCGCGACCCCCTCCACCAACAACAAGAATATTCATAATGAATCCTATCTAACTGATTACAGAAATATCATGACGTGGCCCGCAGGACACGATGGAATTCAGATCCCGTTATCAATTTAGGGGTTACGGGTTGGGATTCACTCCTCACGGCTATTGATCTTGTCTGACTTTAGCAATCGGAGTTCATCGATACGATCTCGAAAAACCGCCGCTTTCTCAAACTCGAGTTCACTCGCTGCTTTGAGCATTTCCTGTTCGAGTTGATCCAATGCCTGGTCGCGCTCCTTTTGACTCATTGACGGCCATTGTTTGATCAGGTTCTGTCCATCGGGCTCCGCGGCACTGGCATATTGGGCACGGGCGTCGGCCACACGCGTGCTGCCCATCACCTGATCGATGGATTTGCGGATGGTCTGCGGTGTGATGCCGTATTGCTGGTTATACTCTTGCTGCAGTTTACGCCGACGTTCCGTCTCATCGATCGCTTTTTTCATGGAATCGGTCACCCTGTCGGCATAAAACAGCACCCTGCCATTGACATTGCGGGCTGCACGTCCCGCTGTCTGTATCAAGGATCGTTCAGAGCGAAGATAGCCTTCCTTATCCGCATCCAGAATCGCCACCAGCGAGACTTCGGGCAAATCCAAACCTTCTCGAAGCAAGTTAATGCCTACCAATACGTCAAATTCCGCCAATCGCAGATCACGCAATATATCGACCCGCTCCAGAGCATCGATCTCGGAATGGAGATAACGCACCCGAATTCCGGAGCCGGCGAGATAATCGGTCAAATCTTCAGCCATTCGTTTCGTAAGGGTCGTGACCAACACCCGTTCGTGACGTGAGGTACGGAATCGAATTTCTTCAATGAGATCATCGATCTGTCCTTTGGTGGGACGCACCAGGATTTCGGGATCCATCAGACCGGTGGGACGGATAATCTGCTCCACCACCACCCCTTCACTCTGTTCCAATTCATAGTCGCCGGGAGTCGCCGAGACATAGATCGTCTGATTCAGCATGGATTCAAACTCGGTAAAGCTCATGGGACGATTATCGAGGGCTGATGGCAGTCTGAAACCATGATTTACCAGAGTTTCCTTTCGGGAACGATCCCCGAAAAACATCCCCCGAATTTGCGGCATTGTCGCATGAGACTCGTCGATAATCAGCAAATAATCGTCCGGAAAATAGTCCATCAGAGTATACGGACGCTCACCCGGCTTTCGACCGGACAGAAATCGCGAATAATTTTCGATGCCAGAGCAATAGCCCAACTCGTCCATCATCTCCAGATCGTAACGGGTCCGCATTTCCAGTCTCTGTGCTTGCAACAGTTTGTTTTGGGATCGAAACGTCGCCAGTTGTTCTTCCAGTTCAGCCTCGATCTCCTTCATCGCCGCTTTCAGTCGTTTATGCGGTGTCACAAAATGCTTGGCGGGATAGATTCCGACGCGTTCCCATTCATGAGTCACCTCTCCGGTGGTCACATCGACTTCAGACAACCGTTCGATTTCGTCGCCAAACATCTCGATGCGGATGGCCTCTTTTTCATAAGCCGGGATCACTTCGATCACATCACCGCGCACCCGAAAGGTTCCACGCTCAAAGGCAATATCGTTGCGGGTATACTGAATGTCAACCAGTCGCTCGAGAATCATGTTGCGTTCGATCTCCTGCCCCTGATGCAGAAACAAAAGCATCTCCTTCCAGTCTTCCGGCCGACCCAGTCCATAGATACAGGAGACAGAGGCCACGATGATCACATCATCTCGTGACAGCAACGAACTGGTCGCCTTGAGACGCAGGCGATCGATTTCATCATTGATGGACGTATCTTTTTCAATATAGGTATCGGTGGATGGCACATACGCTTCGGGTTGATAATAGTCGTAATAACTGATAAAATATTCCACCGCGTTATGCGGGAAAAACCCCTTAAATTCACCATACAGCTGAGCGGCCAATGTCTTATTATGAGAGATCACCAGCGTCGGTCGATTGATGGCCTGGATCACATTGGCCATCGTAAACGTCTTACCGCTGCCGGTGACGCCGAGAAGTACCTGATGGGGTCGACCCAGCTGGAGCCCTTCGGTCAATTCCTGCACCGCCTGTGGCTGATCGCCCTGCAAATCGTATTCTGTCACCAAATTGAACTGGGACATGACGCTCCACTTATTCTTGACCGGTTACATCCGAATGCAAGCTCTGTCCCTCCGAACCCGGACAAACCCATGGGAGGCTGGACATAGTTACCCCTGTCTCCTCATTCCCGTTGTCACGACAAGCCGGATCGCCACTTCTGGTCTGGCGAATAACGATCATTACGATACAGGTGTCTGTCAAGCCGGCAACAGCATCCAATCGGTGAAAACCATCAACACAGGGAACCTTGTTCAAGGCAGGATAAATCCAGACAATAATATACAATAGATGGCACAGGATGTCAAGTATATATTACCATTGTGGTATTGGTGCCGGGGCAGGCTTTTTTTCAATTCGATCATTTTTGCTTGAAAGTTTAATGATCTCTTGCTACCTTTTTGTTATGACTCACTGGAATCCGGAAAGCGGAAGGCAGTCGTCATGACCAACTGAACAGAGCAGGATGTGACCAGAGAACGAGGGAGAGTTGATGTTCCAGAGGCCGCGGTGGACCGGTTTTCTTTTGCTGATCTTGTTATGGGTTGGCGTTCAGACGTGTCAGGCTCAGGACGAGACCAGAGCGCTTTGGGTAACCCGCTGGGATTATGAAACACCAAATGATATTCTGACCATCATTGACAATGCAGCATCATGCGGATTCAACACCATCTTTTTCCAGGTACGGGGAAATGCGACGGTTTACTATCCCTCGGATTATGAACCCTGGTCGGAGGCATTCGATTACAGGGATCCAGGCTGGAATCCTTTAAAACTGGCGGTCGAGTTTGCCCATAACCGTAATCTCGATCTTCATGCCTGGGTCAATGTCTATCCCGGCTGGCGGGGAAAAAAGAGCCCGGATCACGGCTCTCAGCTGTTTTATCTTCATCCCGACTGGTTCATGGTGGACCGTTTCGGCACTCCCCAGGGTCCCAACAACCACTATTACTGGTTGTCTACCACCCACCCCCCCCTTTCAACCAATTTGCTTAGGCACATTCGGGAACACTACACCCATTCCGAAGTATATTGCATTAATCTGGCTTAAATCCGGTATACCAATACAGAGTATTCTTTTGATTCTGAATCTGTGCAGGCATTCACTCTGAAATTCGGAAGCTCCCCGGGTGCCAAACCCGAGACCTGGGTATCATACCGCCGAGATGCGATTACAGAACTGGTGGCCGATCTCTACAGTTCCATGAAACAATATGATCCGGATCTGGTTCTCACCGCCTCTGTTTTTAAAGACTATGCCATGGGCAATAGAGTCTATCTTCAGGACAGCCACGCGTGGTTGGCTCGCGGTATCATCGATGCGTTGTATCCCATGCTATACACGCGGGACAACAAACTCTTTGTCCGCTATCTTTTTGACCATCACCGCAATTCCCATGAGCGGCATATTTATCCCGGCATTTTTGTCTACGACCGCGGGCAACTGGATACTCAAATAAAGGTCTCGAAAAAAGCCGGATGTCCAGGAATCGCGATTTTTTCATATCAAAAGCTGTTTCCCGACCACCAACAGAGTGGAATCAGCCGGTGGCTCAAGTCAAAGTGGAGCCGACCTGCAAAGCCTGCGCCCATGCCCTGGAAACAGCGGATCACAGATAATCAGGGACCTTATATTACGCAAGTTCACACTGTCCCCCTCTCCAGGAACTCGACACGTGACTTTAAAATCGCCGCACAGATCGTCGATCCGTCCAATGTTTATGACGATAATACGGGATCTGAGGGCAAAGGGATCTATCTGATCTATGACCGAGAATGGCCCCCTCAGAACGGTATTGAAGTGAGAATGTCTCCGGTGAAAACGACAAAAAACTGGTATATAACCGACACACCCATTCGGCCTCAGGACACCGGTCTTGACTTTCGATGTCGCATTTTTGCATGGGACAACTATCAGGAATCGGCAGGTCGGCCAAAACGTAATCTCGGTTATAGCGATGTATGGTCGCTTTCCATTCTCACGCCCGACCATACCTACATCTCTGCCGGAGAATTTGGCCCGGTTTTACAACAACCCTCCTCCATCGCTCTGGATAGAAACGGCCGCATCTGGATCGGCTCTCAGGCACAGCGCAGTGTGATCATATTGAATCCGGACGGCTCTGAAGCACACTTTTCCCCCCTGACCCATGGACTCGACAACCAAGACAGTGTGATCACCTTTGGGGATATTAGAGGGCTGGCGTACGCTCCCAAAGATATCATGTATGTGGCGAGCGATACCGCCTCCAGCCATATCTTTCGCTTCCATACCCGGACGGGGGAACCGCTGCGGGGAATCGACCTGGATTATGGCGTTTCCTCTATCGATTGTGACCACCAGGGATATCTCTTTGCCCTGGAGTATGCCAGCACCCGATTTCGTGTATTGACTCCCACAGGTCTTGATTTGATGGGAAGTCCATTTGGCCTCTCTCATACCGCAAACGATATTGCGGTCACGGACAATGCCATGATGATCTGGATCAGTGATCGGACAGAAGACGGTGTGCAGTGCTGGCATGGGGCGGTGGAAGGACTGCGTGCCCGTTATTGGCAAGAGGACAACCTGAATACCGTGGATATCGGGGTGGGAAATGTTTTTACCCTCGGCAATGAGTCGGTTTACGTGCCCCACAGTACACGAGGGATTATTTCCATATTTGATCGTGCGGGACGACCGATCGAGTATCTCAGCGGGGGGAATCCCCCTTTAAATGCCCCTAAAGATCTTACAGTATCCGCCAGCGGAGACTCTTTGTTCGTTCTGGAGGCGAGCGGACAGGGACCGACAAAGCTCAAACTCTGGACCCGGCGCGGACAACAGTAATTCGTATTTTGTTTGATGCCGTACGTTCAAGTCTCATCACGTTGCCTGACCAGCAACAGGGAACAGGGCAAGTTTTGTAAGGCCAGTTCCAGATCGTGGGGAAACAACCGATCCCAAATCCCATGCCGGTCCCGCGAGGATGGAACGATCAATAGATCTGCACCCACCTCCTTCGTGAAATCGAGGGTTACCGACCGACTCTTTTCATAGAAGCTGCGAATCTGGACCGACGCACCCAGGTCTGCATCTTTTATGAACGCTTTGAGACGCTTGTCTTCCTCCTTGTATACCGTGCTGATCTCCGAGGGTCCGGGAATATGATTTTTATCTTCCCACTCGGGAACCCGAAAGGAATGAGTAAAAAAGAGTTCGCGTGCCCCGGTATAGTGAGCGATATTGGAGGCCACCTGAACCGCCAGCCAGGAATCCTCATCATAGTCCAAGGCACAGTGAATTTTATGCATCACTTCCGGCTTGACACGTGGCTCTGTAAACAACGCCACGGAACACGGTGCGTTCCGCGCCAGATTCCGGGCCACCGAACCAAAATAGTACTTGAACAATCCCTCTTTTTTAAGCGCTCCTGCCACAATCAGATCCGCTTCATGCTCTTTGGCGGCATCGATAAGCACATCGGCAGCATTGCCCTGACGGACTAGAAAAATCGGTGAATGATCACCAAAATCCGATCGCTGAATGCTTTCTTCGAGTTTGATACGCGTGGATGGGATGTCATCCCCCGCATGAACGATAATCGGCCACGCACCCAGGGCTCGTAAAAGCCGAAAGCTCTCGTTGAGCACGGCATTCAAACGGGGTGAAAAGGCAGCGGCAACAGCGGCACGCTTGAATATGGCATCACTAAGGGGTTGTTTCGATTCCAAAACGGGCTCCTTGTCGCTGCAGGGAGAGGGTGATCATAAATATTGGGTCTTCCGGCACGGTCTGTGTGTCTCCACTCTCCATCAGCAAGGTCTTCAGACGGACCGTCTAGAAAAGCATTTTATACAATCGATGTCTCACTCGCTCGTTTCGGTGTTCGAGTCTGAGGTCGATTGCTCCTTACCTACGTTCTCGGTGGACTTTTTCAGTTCATATGCGTTGTTGTAAAACTCTTCCACCGTCATGGTCTTTAAAAACAGCATCCCGTGTGTGGCACGCAAACGCGGATGTTCGCTTTCATTAAAGACTTCCCGACCCAGCGCCTGTTTGATCCATTGATACTGCTCGACCATGATACGCTGTGAAAGGCGTGAGAATGGACCATCCAGTTCCGGACTCGGAAACGAAGCTTCGCGTTGGGAACCAAAACAGTTGTTGAATGCATTTTCCAGGGAGGCGAGAGAATTCAATGAGACCGGCACCACAATGTCCGCCTCCGCAGGGTGAAAGCGAAACCACACATTGCGATATCCCCAGACCTGGATATCCGTCCTGCCCGTCTCCTCCTGATACTGATACAGGGCCTGAGCCAGAGTCTGCAACACTTTATAATGAGTGCCCGGCCCGCTGCCCTCGGGATCGTACGCAACAGTTACCACTGTAGGTTGTGTCTGACGAATCAGGTTCAGCACCGGCTCCACATCCCGACGTTGATCAATCGCACTGGCAAACAATCCCCCGCCATAAAAACCGAGTCGCAGATGATTTACATTGCGGCTGTTAAATCCGAGATATCCCCACAGCTAATCAGCTTCCCACTCGCGGATCATCCCCTTAAATTGCTGGATATAGGGAAGATCCTTCTTTCCAGGGTACTGGGTCTGAAAATAGAGAATCATCTCGGATATGCGATATTTCAACTGATCGATGCTGTCCTCGTCAAACAGACTGGATATATTTCGCATCAGCCTGCGCGCTTCTCCTTCGCTCTTCATGGTCCGACTGTGGGCAGCCACACCATCGAGATATTGATACACATCGCGGTCTTGGCCGATGCTGTTGTCGGGATCAAAATAGTGATCATCCATCAGGTTGCGAAACAGCTCGGTATCCAGAAAACCCAACAAACGGGTGAGAATACCTTCGGCATATTTGTTGGTCACAGCATTGAAACCGGATGTCATATAGTTGAAATAATGTTGGTTGCTGGGAGATCTTACCAGATGAATAACATACGCCCAATAGCCCAGCATGATGTCGTCATGATGGGGGGCGGTGTGCATAAACGTATGCCCTTCGATAGCCTCCAGTCCCCGCTTGATCTTTTCTTCCAGACGTGTCTTTACGCGGCGTGTAACGACTGCCGGAGACTCACCACTGGTTTTCAACACCCAGGCGGGAGACCGAATTGACTTAAAATCTTCCCGGTTCAGATCCTTTAGTCGCTTGCGGATGTCGACCGAAAGATCGAGAACGATCTTTTCAATCTCCTTTTCCGGCAATGGATCCATGTTTTTGATATCTTCATAGCGACGTTCCACAAGCATGGATGCCGCTCCACGGGTCAGAAAAAATCGGCTATTGCCAACCTTTTGCAATGCGGTGGCGGGGAAAGTATTGGTGGGGGCGGATTCGATAGACTCTTTGATCACCTGTGCACTGTCCGCTCCTGCTGCGAGTATAATAGCGGTGATATCCGAATTATAGGTCAGCGTCGCCAACCCCACAGTCAGCACCAGACGTTTGCGAGCCACCTCGATACCTCCGAGATCGGTGGCCGCCGTTGCCTGAGTTTCATAATTCGTGGGGGTCAGCCGTGTGGTTGAAAAATGATCCGAGCCCCGGGTGTTGAAGGAAATATGACCATCAGAACCGATTCCGCCCAGATAAAAACCGATTCCACCCAGATCGCGAATGGACTCCTCATACTCTGTGCAATATTGATCCACCTGCTCGATAACAGATTTTTGCAGCCGCTCCTGTTTGGTGCGGCCATATCGGTTGCGCAACGACAAATCCACTTGTTCATCTTCAAACACATCTGTCGGTGTCACCCCCCTGGGCATACCGATCTCCCAGGCATTGAACAAGAGTGCTCTGGATGAATCGAGCCCAAACTGTCGGATATAATATTTTTGGATAAAGTAATGAAAACTGTTGTTCTGTTTAGGATTGATAGGATAAAATTCTTCCGTTTGAACGAACCGCAAACCACGCATATCCGGTTTTTGAGAGGGATCGATTTGAAACGATTCGAGCTCTTGACGTACAGCCGGATCGGTCCAATGACTCATCAAGTACACAACATACCGGATAAAATGCTCGGGAGCCTTTCCCACAGGAAGAGAAATCACACCTTCGGGATGCCCCAGGACCCATTCTATAAATCGAAACGCTGTCAAGCGTCCCAACGCGGGATAGTTGTCCACTTCGATCACCGGAATTTTTTCCGTGGGAGGATAGATAAACTGTCGTCCACTATGCTCCAAGGCCACACATTCAACAGTGGAAACCGGTACTCTTTTTTTCGATCGACTCATAGAGTTCTGTTCCTTGTTTGTTCATCCATCGGTGCCCGTTACCTACATATAACGCGACAAGACAATAACGGCCCGTATCAGAGCCGATATGTGGCAGCGCAGAGCTCCCCCTGGCTTTCAGGCTATCCTTGCCGGTTACCCGCCGGGTTTTGTTTGGATCAGATCCAACCGAAAAGACGGTATCCGGTCATGAAACCGCATACCACTCTCAATATATTAAATTAATTATAAAGTGCAACACCCATATTCATATCTGTATCCTGCTTGAACAGCATCCAAATCATGGATGTTATCATTGCATCGATGTTGTGCACATCGTGCATGTCGCACCGTCGATAACGACTTTCAAGCAAAACAAAAAATGGATTCAACACAAGACGTCTTGTCCGGGTCATCCACAGAATCAATGACCCTGTTTCCGGTGGGGAACAGGTCACACGCACAGCGCTGCAGTCATTTGTTTTGCACTATCCTGTTACATTAAATGTCCCATCATCGTTTTGAGTGGGAAACGGATTGAAAGACCGTGACCGTCAGCACCAAACCGCTGAGACAGATTGCCGCAAGAAACCACCCTGTATCCCGGAATCCCCATAACGGGATAAAAAAGCTGCTGACCCACAGTGCTCCGATGGCCCCACCAAAAAGATCGAACGCATAGATCCCGCCGAGTTGTGGAATCTGGCGATGTTCGGCATACAGACGGCATAGAAGCGGAAACGATCCCCCCAGCAACGCGCCAATACCGAACAGCAACGCGAGATAGAGACCCATTGGAGGGGAATGAGATAGCCGCTTTAATAGTGGATAATGTGCGATCGCCAATACCATCAGCAGGGCTAGCAAAAGCGCCAGCCAATGCAGGATCCCTAGTCGGGAAAGAATCCGGTTGACCAGCCAACTTGCGCCGGCCATACCGAACATAAACAGAGCCAGTGCCACTCCGATCCAGGTATAGAGATAACCAAACAGAGTCTCAAACGCCAACAGCAGCATAATATTAAAGGCCATACCGACGAATCCAAGACCTCCCGTGAGCAACAGAATACTCCCCCGGGCCCATGAGGGTCGGGAGCGAAAAACCACCATCAATGATGTGATCCCTGCCACCCCGGCAAGCAGCACCCACCAAAGAGGTTGCCGAGCCGTTACAACATCGATGAGAATGGAATCGACACCGTGTACCAGTTTGTTCCACAACAAAAAATCGAAAAAATATGATATGGGAGAAAAATCGCGATTGATCCGTGCGTCTGTGGATTTCAGGTCAGCGGTGAGAGACGCAATGCGCTCCTGGAGAATACGGATAGAAAACATTTTGGGATGAAAGAAGGTGGGATTGACTCCGAATTGCCGATAGCGATGGGAGAGGGAATCGGCATCTGATGCCACCAGGGCGTCTGGTGAATCGGTGGCAAAAAAAGTCCCGCTCTCACCCGGGATGAATCGAATATGAGAAAAAACAGCAGACAGAGTATGATAGAGAGATGCGTTCAGCCATTTCAATTCACGGCCCCATATAGTTTCCGCTGCGGGAAAGTGGGCAATAGCCAGTACGCCTCGCGAAGACATGTGGGACTTTAGCTCCTGAAAAAAGTCGGCAGTATAAAAGCGATTCTCCGTGGCGGACATGGGATGTCCCACATCGATAATCACAAAATCCCATTTTTTGTGGTCATGCTGCTTCAGGTAGGCGCGGCCATCCTGATGATGAATATGAAGAGTGGGCTGCTTCCAGCATTGTCGAAGTGAATCGGACAGGGTTTCCATCACCAGCTGAAAAGCGGTCTTGTTGACCTCCACATAATCCACCCGACGCAGAGGATATCTTGCCAATTCCGGTGCCAGACCTCCGAGCCCCCCTCCGAATAACAAAACAGATCGGGGTCCGGAATGATGGCTCATCAATAGGGCCGCCATCGATTCTGTATGGATGGGATCCGGTATAGCTGTTCGCATGCGACCGTTTTCATACAATACAGGCTCCTCACCCCAGTCCACCACCACCAGTTCCCCCAGTCGAGAATGACGCTTCTCTATCACCCTCATCTCCCCTCCCAGGGAGGACCAATAGATTTGCTCGACGCGGTGTTCTACATCACCCACAGAGGCGAGAAGGACAAGGAGAAAAAACACAACCAGGAAGATGAGCCATTGTCGGGTCGGATAAACACAATAGAGCACGAAAAGTAGTGACAAGCCAAATCCGATATAAGCGACAAAATGGTTAAAAAATTGAAAGAGGAGCAAGCTAAACACCACACTTCCGAATACACTTCCCAAAGCCTCCCATATATAAACTGTGGCGGACGGGTCCCCAGTGTGTCCAGCTTGACTCGAGATCAAACGACTGATCATGGCAAACACAACACCATAACAAAATGCGGGTACGGCCAGCAAAAGCCCCGCATACAGGGCGAGCTGAATCAATGAGATATATTCGCCGTAAGGGATGTCCAAAACCAGACGAACAAACTTGACACCAAACGCGGCGACCCAGGTGGCAACGGTAGCGATGCCGAATACGGATTGAATCCGGCGCACTGTGACTCTATGGAACAGGTACAGAGACAGAAAGCTACCTATCCCCACCCACACCATCCATGAAGCCAGCACCAGACCAACACACAATTCATTGCCATAAAAAACGGTCATAAAGGTTCTGATCAAAAGAATCTGAGAACCGATCGAGAGGATTCCCAACAACACGGCAAAAATCGGGAGTCGGATTCGTTTCATGTCAAATCCGGAAGGAGTTCAAGTCTCTTAACAACATTCATTTGTTTGTTCCCCTGTTGCAATCTATCCAATCCAACAGGGGAACGCAAGTAGTTTTACGGCGCTCCGCAGCGGGATAAGGGGGCTGACGGAAAGTCAGGAGAACCCAACGATTTAACGAACCAAAGGAAGGGTCTGATGTCAAGGGGAATGTAACAATCAGGATAGAACCCGCTCGGGACTCTAAAGTCTTTCCCTCTCAGCGTGGTTAGTGATCAGCGATGTCGCTTTTCCGACCATAACAAAGAGGGATGGTGATGGCAGGGAAATGTACAGGCCTAGTTAAATGATACCGGCTCACCGCAAAGAATTGTCCTCTCGGACCCACTCTTTGCGGAAAGTCGCATCATCGGATCATCGTCACACGGGGTTACGCCTCACTGGCCGCGGCAAAATCATCCATGGCATCGCCACGTTCTGCTCTGGACAGTACCCGTTCGTATTCCGTGAACACCTCCCTTTCCAGGCGTGAACGAAACTCCCGACTGATCGGATGGGCCACGTCACGTTGAGTTCCATCTTCTGCCTTTCGGGACGGCATGCACAGGATCAGCCCTGTTTTGCTTTGGATCACCTTGAGTCCTTTTACGGCAAACATGTTGTCGAACGTCACGTTAACAAAGGCCTTGAGCTTTTTTTCGTTGCGGAGCCGAACGCTGATTTCTGTGATTTCCATTCGTGTCCCTTTCAATCAATGCGTTGCATTCTTTGACGATAATAATGACATTGATTATCTTTCGTCTTCTGGCTTTGCTGATCTGACAATTGGGTAGCATCGGTGATAACGACAGGCCAGGATTTTACCTGCCGTTCACATGGTGTTGAGTTGGGATCGGACTTGCCCTATACTACAGACAATGTAAACAATGTGCGAAAAGAACAAAGAATTTTTTTAAAAAATTTGTCATAATCTCACTGGTGTCCGGTTTGTCAACCGGACACCAGTGAATAAACAACAATAATTTCGTAACATTCAATTCAAGTCGATTCTGTTTTTCGATTAACATAATAAATTGATTTTAATAGAATTGTTGCTGGGCGTCCGGTCGTTCGACCGCACACTAGTGATACACACTCTAAGATTTGTCGGAGGCATCGGGAGCAGGATCCATTTTCCGGCTTTCTTTTCAGTGTTACCGTATATCGTGTGTATGACGCTCGGGAGAGACAGCGGATCGATAGAAAAAGATCCCGGCAAAAGACAAAGAATTCATTTGCATCTAAAAGGCAAAACACCTATGTTTCCTTTGTTTCAGCAGTATCAACCCGTTTGAACCAAATTGTGCATCCAGTATCGCAAAAGGGTTGTGCTTTCGATGATCCATATAAACAGCAGGTACAACAGAGTTTTTTGGGGGCTGGCAATGTGGGTCGTATTGGTGCTCGGCCCAACTCTTTTAAGGGCCGAGACCTTTTGGGTCTCTCACTCTGCTGAGGACGGTCCCGGATCATTGAGACAGGCCATTCGCGAGAGCCAGGAGCTGGCTGGGGCGGATACGATACTGTTCGCGATCCCTGCCACTGATAGCGGCTTTATTGCCGAGCACGGCATTTGGCAAATCATGCTCTCCTCTCCCCTCCCCTCTCTCACCGATGACAGTACTCATATCGACGGTCATTCTCAGATCGAATTTACAGGAGACACCAATCCGCATGGATTGCTGATTGAACTGGATGCGTCAGGGTTGCCGGAGAAAACCCCGCTGTTTGAAATACGGTCTGCCGGCAATCTTGTTTCCCATCTCAGTTTTGTCGGAAACCGGGGTCCACACCTCCAGATCTCCGGAACGGCAGCACACCACAATATTATTACTGGATGTTATATTGGTATCCATGCCGATGGTCATGCGGGGGAACTTGGACCTCACAGTTCGGGGATCGACATTCAGGCCTCCGCCCATCAAAACCAGGTGGGAGGTCCTCAGGGGCTGGAGCGAAACATCATTGCCGGCATGGCAACGTATGGCATCAAAATCGATCAGGGCTCTCACAACCGAATCCTCAACAACGAGATCGGAATGATTGCAAACAATGCTGCAGGTAATGGAAAACTGGCGAAAAAGCTCTCACCACACTTTGTTCCGGAAGGTGGGGGCATTCTGATCCAGGGGAGCAGTGTTGCCAACCACATCGGTGGTGTCTCTGATCGATATGGTAATATCATATCCTGCAACCGTGGTGCCGGCATTGTGCTGACCGGTCAGGCGTGTGATTCGACTCGCATCGAGGGCAACATTATCGGACTGGACACCCACGGCGAAACCCCTATGGGAAACCAGGGACCGGGCATCTGGGTTGGCTCAAACACACGGGACGGTTACGGCCCCCGATACAGCGCAATCGGAGGGAATTCCGCAGCCACGGGAAATGTGATCGCGGCCAATCAAGAACAAGGGATACTTTTGACCGGAAGCTGTCTTGGAACGCAGATACAACACAATATAATCGGAACCGATCCCACGTGTGGCCGAATCGTTGGAAACACGCTCGAGGCCCTGTGTATTATCACGCAAACGCGCCAACAGAGATCCATGAACCACCGCATTGGTCCGGGAAATCAGATCGCATCGGGTAAAAGCACACAATCCACACCCATGGCCGATGTCATGGTATCGGGTCCGGGTACACAGTCTATACGGATTTTTGAAAACCGTATCGGTCTGGTATCCATAAATGCATTCGATACCTTTGAACAGCACGGCATCCGGATTGAAAAAGGCGCTCAGGATGTCGATATTGGTCCGGATAATACCATCAGCCACCACAATGGCTTTGGTGTTCTGGTGCAGCACGATTCCACTCGATCGGTTACCATCAGTCGCAATCGTATCACTGAAAATCCCAAAGGGGCCATCGAGATACGGCACCGTTCTCAAGCCCTCATCGAACCTCCTATTATCACCTTTATTGACCTGGAGGGCGTTCAGGGGGTCACGATTCCCGGCGGTATCGTGGAAGTGTTTGGAGGGGATAAAAACAATCTCAATTCTTTTATCGGTAGTGTTTCAGCAGACAGCTCCGGCATGTTTAAACTGAAAACGCGAGTCGACACGTTATCTGTTGTGGCGACGGTAACCAACCGCCGCGGACAGACGTCACCTGTGTCGGAAAGCCGATCAATTCCCATCCAAATCGACCGATTTCGGGCGCAGACAACTGCCGACGGTATTGTGGAGCTGTTGTGGCAGACCCGAATCGAAATGAATAATTTCGGATTCTATATCCAAAAAAGCACTGACAAGGAATACTGGCAGGATCTCGGATTCGTCCCCGGCTCCGGCACTTCTACCGAAATACAGCATTATCGATTTAAAGACACACAACCGGTTGAACAAAAAACATGGTATCGATTAAGACAGGTGGATTTCGAGGGCAATGAAAACTATTCCGAGCCACTGGAATTTATCTACGAATGTCCCACCACCGTTGACCTGGTGGCGCCCTTTCCCAATCCTTTCAATCAGTCGACGCAGATCGAGTTCAATATGAAAGCGTCTCATCACATATCCGT
>CAYPUH010000007.1:0-39113 GCA_964413725.1 uncultured Cytophagia bacterium | reverse complement strand
GGGGTCAATGGTCCGGATTGGAATGGGTTGTCTGCCGGAGACTCGTTGCTCATTCGTGATGGTGATTATCACGAGTCTTTTATCGGACTGGGCAATTGGGTCGCAGTGAGTGGTACAGCTGCGGATCCGGTGGTGATAACAGCTTTTAATAACGAGACCCCCGTTATTTATGGTGGATTTTTTATCGAAGAACAATCCTATATCCATATCTCACATTTAACCATAATCGGTCCGCACGATTTTCCGGCACACTGGCTGGACATGCCGAATATGGTCATCGATGATCCCACGGTCGGCTGGATCGATCCCTCGGAGAGTTGGTCGACCCGTGAAGGCAAGGTGTGGCAAAAATACACCACCTTTATGACTCTGTATGATCAGATGGAGAATATCGATTGGACCGAAGGTGTCAGTATCAACAACAGTTCTCACATCACTGTCGATAACTGTACCCTCTCCAATCACACCATCGGCATCGGTATGAACAATGATTCCGACCAGTTGCTTGTCGAACACAATACCGTGCATCATTGTCGCGACGGTATCTGGAGCTGGCGGGATGGAGGGTATAGTCATAGTGTGAGCAATAGCATCATTCGTTACAATAGCGTCAGTCAACATCTGGATGGCGGCATTACGGCCAAGTACAATGCGTTAGATGTTGTCATTGAATATAACACCTCCGAGTACAACGGCCGGCAGCATTACGGTATCCAGGCCGATGGCAGCTCGGACTGTACCATTCGCTACAATACCGGAACCGGAGCGGGATACTATTCCGAGACCATGCGCTATCCGGGCAGTTCGGGCATCAACGTTCACACCGCCGGCAGTGGCAATGTGGTGGATGGTAACTGGATTTCCATGCAACGGGATTCTTCTCTTTATGACGGCAATGGCGTGATTGTCGATTATACGCCGGATGGCGTACGCATCCAGAACAATGTTTTTTATCGCAATATGGGCTCCGGCATCACCAGCACGCATTCCGGTAACAATATCATCGTGAACAATACGTGTGTGGAAAATGGCTATCAGACACCGGATGCCCGCAATGGGGCTGGGATTCGCATGGCCCAGTCTGATGATATCAACAACACCATATTCAATAATATCCTAGCCCACAACAAGAGCTGTGGCATTTATGATGAGCATCTCGATCAGCAAGCAGAGATCGACTATAACCTCTATGTGCCTCTGGAGGGAAATCCGATTGTCTGGGTCGAGTGGGATGGCAGTGTACAGTATTTTGCCGTTGCAGAGCTGCAAAATGCAACGGCATTTGGTGATCACGCCCAAGAGTCCGCTCATGTCGAATGGGTATTCACAGATGCGAACGCACAGGATTTTCAGCTCTGCCCCGGCTCGCCGGCGATCGACACTGGCCGTGCAGTGCTGGCCCCGGATCACGATATCGATGAAAACAGCCGGCCCGAATTTGATACCCTCGATAGGGGTGCCTATGAATATGCCGGCCTGCCTTTTGTGCGTGCCACCCTAAAGGCCTTCTTGCAGGGTCCATATCAAAGATCAGATGGTACAATGCGCGCCGAGTTGATCAGTCATGGCATTTTACCGCACCGATCACCTTATCCCCAATCGCCGCTTGAATTGGATCGATTCCCGGATGATTCGCTGCAGATTGTGGATTGGGTGTTGCTTTCTTTGTTTGAGTCGGATGGAAACACACACCTGACCGATCAGAGTGTTTTTATCACCTCTAGCGGGGAGTGTTTTGATCATCTTGGCCGTCGCGATATGGTTGTTCAGGGTGTTGCTTCGGGGAATTATATCCTTCAGCTCGATCATCGCAATCATGTTAGCATGTATTCAACGACGGCTCGGTCATTGTCACAAACGAGTCTGGAAATTGATTTTACCGTGAATGGTGCTGGCGAACCGACAATTGAACTCGATACCGGTGTGTGGGGTCTCTGTGCCGGTGATGTCAATGGCGATGGCAGGGTGACCAGCAGAGATTATTTAGAATGGTATAATACCCGCACGATCGGATCCAGCGGTTATCTTGGTGCAGACTGTAATGCCGATGCGGTTATCGATCTTTTGGATTTTCAGTTGTGGCAATCGAATGCGCGGAAGGGGGTTGGTGGTGAATAAAAGCAGTCCTGTTGTAAAGCCATCATCGTAGCCCAGCGCGCTGGTTTTTCTGTCTGGAGAATAACTCCAATCTTATCCGCCCATTGAGGTCGGTCCATGCCGGCGCTGTGGTCGTTCTTTTTCTATTTTCCGTTCAAAGACGCGTCCCTGATCTCTACCAATAAGCAAGCCACACCGATCACGCTCTGAACAGCAAGCAGTTCAAATTGAATCGTGCTGTGCGGGTGCGATGCAAAAAGGGTGAGTTAAAGATAACGTGATCCCTTTTATTATCAATACTTCCTTCCGTCGCTCTGGCATATTTTTTGCCTTAAATGCAGAGTCCGATGAGAGACGATACCTTGCCATCTACGGTGCCTCCCAACTATAATATCTATAATCATTTTCGAGTCTTGTTGCAAAGTCTGTCAGGGACAGGGTATTCTTTTTGGTTAAATGACCACATTGTTGGGATTATGCCCACATCAAATATTCTGTTCTGTATGCCGCTTTAAGAATAATCAAAGACACGAGTCTTTCAATTTCATTTGGCTACTATTTATGTCAATTTTTCTCATCTGGTTTTAATTTTATGAGGCGGCTATGGGTCGAATACGTATATTGATCGTGCTTTTCTGGGTAATGGTTTTCGCTGATCTTTGTGTCGCGCAGCTACAGATCAGAGATGATAAAAATAAATGTTTAATGATTGTCACTCCGGAGGGACATGTCGGAGTGGGGACTGAAAATCCGACTCATGCGCTTGAAGTGATCGGTGCTGTAAAAACCGATGTGCTGCAGATCGGATCCAGTGCCACGAGTGGCAATGTTCTGATCACCGACAGCAACGGCGTCGCATCCTGGGCGACAGTGGATTCACGTGGCGTCAAAGACAACAGTCTGACAGCAGATGACCTGGCAATCAATGTTGTGACCAGCATTAATAATCTGGACAATCATAATGGAAAAGTCAACCTCACCGGGGCTGGGCCGATTTCGATCTCGGCATCCGGGAACTCTTCGATCACGATCGGTACCGATCCGTATTACGTTACACTGTCCTTGCTCGGAGAAAAATATACGATAAAGGGTCCATCGATCCTCGATATGTCCGATAAAGGAATGGGGCATATTATCGGTCGTGCCGGCCACTATCTGATCGTCGCCATATTTGATCTGGAAACCGTGGTCGATGTCGGTAATGATCATGCCCAGGCGGCGGGAGAAATTCTTGTCAATGGTACGATCACAGGAGGACAGGCGATACATATGACACCTGGGTACGTGTTCAGCATTACATTAGATGATGGGATCCGCGCAACTGTCGCGACCACCAACATTGTATCACTCAATAAAAATGATGTCATAACCGCCCAGGTTCGTAATTTTAGTCGTGGCACAACGGTCAATATCTATGGCGGACACACCCGTATGACGATCGTGCAAATCAGATGAGAATGATATGACGATTCTATTTTATCATGTTCTGTCAGTGCGTTCCGGTTTTATGAACATGTTCTAAAAAGAAACACACAAAAAAGCAGCATTCCATGGGCACATTATTTTATCGATAAAAAGCGAGGCAGCCATGAAGTCATCCAGCTATCGAATGCACCATTGGGTCTGGGTATTTGCTTGTATTTTATTATTTGTCCGTTTGCTTTCCGCGCAGGAATGTCCTTATCTCTATGGCATCCATGATTATGGCGTCAACGAAGGAGAATTTCTCTCCCATTTAGCCGGTGCCGGTGTAACCGGCTGGGTGACTGCGACCGAAGAGATCGGTAGCAACCCGAGTGATCTGTCCGGTAAAGACTTTCGATCTGCTTCCAATCAGGGACATACAGTGATTTGCCGGCTCAACAATGGTTATGGTACGGCCGGAACGATTCCTCCTCCCACCCAATATGCTGATTTTGCTCAGCGCTGCGCCAACTTTGCCGCTGCAACGCAGGGATGTGATATCTTTGTTATCGGCAATGAAACCAACCTGGCCTCCGAGTGGCCGCTCGTAGATGGAAGACGATCCTATATCTCGCCTCAGGATTATGCGACCTGTTTCCGTCTTTGTTATGATGCCATCAAAGCGGTTCGGCCCCAGGCCAAGGTGATTCCTCAGGCATTGGCACCCTTTGCCGGTCCATATGGTGAAAATGTTTTTCCCGGATATCCGCATGATGCCAACCCGCTCAACTGGGTTCAATATCTTTATCAAATGCTTACCGCGATCAAGAATTCCGGCGGTATCGATGGCATTGCCTTGCATATCAATTCACGTGGTTATACCTACAACGACATCCATAGTACAAATAAAGTGAGTGCCGCAGGGCAGGATCTGTTTTTCAGCTTTTTTGTCTATAAAGACTGGGTCGATTTTGGTATTCCCACAGATCTCTATGATCTGCCGCTTTATGCGACAGAATGCAACGGTATCTATTACTGGAAAGGCGGCCATGATGAAAATCCGGCTGCCCATTATGAAGCCGGATGGGTGCAGGAAATTTATGCGGAAATCAACCGGTACAATCTTGCTGCAATTAGCCAGGGCAAACCGGTTTTTCGCTGTGTCAATCTTTACCGCTGGTGCGCCCATTGTGATGATTGGAATATCGATGATAACCCGTATGAAGGGCAGATCCTGTCTGATCTTGATCAGGCGGCAGCTAGTGGTTATGCCTGGCCAACGTCCGGTAATGTCGACCCTCCGACAGGTGAGAACCTTTCACTTGAAATTACCGATTGGCAAGCCAGTTCGATTTACAGTGCTGATTTTGCTGGCGATAAGGCCTGTGACGGCATCATCGATGGTTCGAGCAAGTGGACCAGCGACGGCAGTTCGCCGGAATCATGGCTGGTACTGGATTTGGGGTCGTTTGCCACCATCAACGGTTTTGTCGTTTTACACGCCAACGCTGCCGGTAGCGGTCAACAATATAATACCGAAGCGTATCGGCTGGAATATGGTCCATCACTCTCCGGACCCTGGACAGTATTGGAGACTGTCCACAATCCTTTGCTCGCAGACCAAAATACCACTTTTTTGTCCCAGTCCATTATTGCCAGATTTGTCCGCTTGTATATCCTCGATGCCGGACCGGATAACTATGCCAGAATTACTGAATTCGAGGTCTATGGCACCAGCGGATCGGTGCAGCAGACGCTGGTCAACGGCGATTTCGAGGGATCGGTTTCAGCATCCGGTGTGGGGCAGGGATGGACACCCTTTACCTCCTCCGGCTATAATGCTTCTTTTAGCGTCACCGGAGATCAGGTGCATGGGGGGCTCAAAGCGCAACAGATCGAATCGCCGCTGCCAGCGAGCAGTGATCAATATGCAGGTGTCTATCAAACAGTTTCTAGCGCAACCGGTGAGCCTGTGACCATCCGTGCCTGGAATCGTACACAGTTTTCAGGTGGATCGGATTGGGACACTATTGCCCGGCTGGGAATCGATGCAACCGGCGGCACTGATTTTACCTCAAGCACGGTTCAGTGGTATGAATTTGACTCGGCCAAAGAGACCTGGCACATGCTGGAAAACACGTTTACGGCAACCGGGCCGTTAACCACTATTTTTCTGCAAAGTTGGCGCAAATGGGCAACTGGCGGTACCGCGTATGCCTGGTTTGATGATGTCGAGGTGATGACATCGAGCCAGTCTGCACCGGTTGCAGATATTCAGGCGACGCCGACCCAGGGTACGGCTCCGCTCCTGGTTCAATTCGACGGCAGCACTTCCTATGATCCGGAAGGAGACCCGCTTGGCTATGACTGGGATTTTGGTGATGGACAAAGCGCCACCGGTGCCACTGCCAGCCATACCTATGAGCAAGCCGGAACTTATCAGGTTTCTTTAACTGTGACCGATACCCAACCGAGCTCGGATGTGGCGACCATAACCATTACGGTGACATCCGGAAGCGGTGGTGACAATCTGATCAGCAATGGGTCCTTTGATTCACAACTCGATGGATGGCAGGTCTGGACGCAGCGTGGCAGTGTCAATGCTTCGGCTGCCGACGCTCGTCTGCATCTGTCCGGTGCGGATTTTAATGGTGGCGTTTATCAGCAATTCAGTACTGGTGGTGCCGGTACCATAATATCGGTTTCCGGCTGGTGGCAAAGCTCTCCCACTGCCTCGGACGCCCAATGGGGTGAAGTGCTGCTCATCAATGGCTCTGTTCTTCCGGAAAATGGCTCTGATCTTAACCCCACACCTGATGGCAGCGTTCTCTTGCTTTATAAAAACGATACCTGGCTTTCACCGAATGGATGGAACGGTGATATGGATCAGACATCACCGGCGGCCAATTCGCATTCGTTCATTGCCTCCGGTGATGTGGCAACGCTTGTCCTGAAAACCGGCACCTCGATTACCAGCCAGACCGGCGTTTATTTTGATGATATTCAGGTGACCGCCAGTGGTTCAGGTTCGGATAATCAAGATCCGGTGGCACGAATCGAGACCGGAAACAAAAACGGGCTCATCCCCATCACTGTCGAATTCGATGGGAGCATGTCTTCGGATGCAGACGGTGATCCGTTAACCTATACCTGGGATTTTGGCGATGGCACACAGGCCACCGGCGCTATCGTTTCACATACATTTTCAAGCCGCGGCAGCCACTTGGTACGGCTGGTGGTCAGTGATGACAAGGGCGGCCAGGGCACGGCACGCACAGTCGTGCGTGCACGTACTCGGGGAACCGGTCCGGTCGATTTTGATGCTGTGCGCGAACAACTCAATCAGCAGGGGCAGGACCTGGCCTTTGTTAAAATCGGATTTCATGTTGCGGTGGGTGGAAACCGGGATGGTATCAATGACTATATGACAGCTCTGGATGAAGCGGGCGTCCCGTTTTGTATAAAGACGGTGGACGATGCCGGTATCATTCTCGACGGTGTGCAGATGGCCGCAGCCAGTGGTGTTCCGCATTCACTGGTTTATCGTATTTGCAGTGCCTCGGGCTGGAATCCGGATGTGCCTGATTATAGCCTCACACCCTATGCCGCTGCGTTGCAGCATTGGCAGCGCCATCGTGCGGCCTTTGCGCCGGAGCTTTTGCCTTATAAACATCTGTTCTGGATCGAAACCATTAACGAAGTGGACAAGACCCGATCTGAATGGATTGGCGAGTTTTGCACCCATACTGCAAAGCTGGCAATGGCAGAAGGATTTAACTGGGCCGGTCCGAGCTGGTCGACCGGGGAGCCGGAGCCGGAACATTGGCAAGGCCCGAAAATGAAGCAGTTTCTGACATTGGCAGCGGAAAACCCCGAACGTGTTGCTGTCGGCTTGCACGAATACAGCTTGACCGAGGACAATCTGGATCACTGGTATCCCTATCTCCTCGGCCGTTTTCAAGCGCTTTATGACCAATGCGATACGTGGGGGATTGCCAGACCGACCGTTCTGGTGACCGAATTCGGATGGACCGGTACCCGTATTGCCCATTCGCTTCAGCAAGCTATGGGTACCGATATCCCCTGGGCGGCACAGATGTATGCCGATTATCCCCAGGTCGAGAGCATTGCAATCTGGTACCTCGGTCCGGGGTTTGATAACATTGCGAATTATGCCCAGCCCCTGATCGCGCCCTTGACTGATTATGCTTTGAATACGTATTTCGCCATTCCGATGGAAGGTGGCAATCATCCGCCGATGGCGGCAATTGCAGCCGATCCTGTTGACGGGGATAAACCGCTGACGGTTTCTTTTGATGCCAGCGCATCAAATGATCCCGATGGTGACCCGCTGAGTTATTCATGGGATTTTGGCGATGAAAGCTCGGCAGCCGGTGTGTCTGTCAGTCATACCTACTCTGAAGGCGGATCTTTTACGGTGCACCTGACCGTTACAGATGACAAGGGTCTGGAAGGATATGCCACACAGACCATTCACGTGAACGATCCCTCTCAAGTGATGGGGTGGGAGGTCGTGATGGAGGAATATTTCGACACCTATAACGACTGGTACGACCAGGGTCAGCAGCAGGTCAGGAATGGCTGGACCTTGTGGAACGATAGTGGGCAGAATCCCATCGGCAATCCGACCGGTGATGAACCCTGGAATGATTGGGCTTTTCCGGAGGGCACGTTTCAGTGGGCTGCCTATATCCCTGAACATGAACGGGAATTGTTTTTGAATGAGCGTGGATTTTGCTATAAAATCTTTTGCAGCTATGGGGCCTGGCATTCAAAATTCATACCTCCCCGGATTTCATTGGATGCAGGCACCTACCGTATGCGGCTTGGGTATTGGGCTGATATCGTTGATCATTACGACGGTTCTACAAAAGTTGCACCCAGTGCACCCGGCTCTTTTGCCACAAAACTGAATTTTGCCGATCAGCAGAGTGGCTGGTTTTCTGCTGAATATCTGGTTGATAATTACGAAGCAGAAATATTTCAGCTGGGCACCTCTGGCGATTATGAGATCAGCTGGGAGTTCCGCGGTCCTTGGGCCCTGCAACACGTGGGCGCCTGGATCAAATATTTCATCCTTGAAAAACAGGTACCCATTTCCGTTCGCAATCGGCCGCCCATGCCGGTTTGTGCCCTTGCCCCTGAAGAGGGAACAGCACCCCTGTCGATTCAGGTCACGGCGGAGGAAACCATCGACCCGGATCTGGATGATCTCAGCATAACCTGGGATTTTGGCGATGGCAGCACTGCATCAGGACTGACCGCTGAACACAATTATATCAATCCGGGTTTATATACCATCACCCTGACTGTGGACGATGGTCAGGGTCACAATCGCAGCGTGACCCGTTTGGTGCGCGCCAGTGCTCCGGAAACCCCGCAGACCTGGATGCCCATGCTGCAGGACTATTTCGATACCCCTACAGACTGGTATCAACAAGACAATCAGCATGTTCGTACTGGCTGGGCCTTGTGGAACGATGAAGGTACCAATCCCATCGGCAATCCAAATGGTGTCGAACCCTGGAACGATTGGATGATCCCGGATGCCAGTGTGCTAACCGCAGACGCAATGATGCCTGAAGAGCAGGATCTCTATTTAAATGAAAAGGGATATTGCTATCGCCTGCATCATGGATGGGGAGCATGGCACTCTCGGTTATCTACGCCTGAACTCTCTCTTGATGGTGGCACGTATCGGGTGCGTATGAATTATGCGGGCCATAGTTATTCGGAAATTGTAGAGGGCGTTCCCCTGCCTCCCGATGGTCCCAATGCCCTGGAAGCACGGGTGCATCTGGGCGAACAGAGTGCAACCTGGAGCCCCGGCAATGCCTTGGGAAAAAATCGGGTTGAAAGCGCTTTTTCCGTTGTGGAAGATCAGTCGGTAGCAGCTGGATTTACCTGGCGTGCTCCCTGGGCCTATGAGATGAATGATGTCCGGATAAAACATGTGGCGGTGGACCGAACAATTGAAGGAAACATTATAGATAATGGACATCCGAGTTTTACACTGGCCGGAATGTGGCAGGAAGACAACGAGTTCGGCTATTATGGCACACCCGCTGTCGTCAGTCAGCAAGCTGGTGCCAGTGTGACCTGGTCAGCCGATCTTCCACAAGATGGCTTTTATAGAGTCTATACGCGATGGACCTCTGATCCGTCCCGATCAGAGCATGCCACGTATACCATTCAATACAATGCGGGACAAGAGGCTGTCGATACAAACCAACGCATCGATGGCGGGGCATGGGTTGATCTGGGAATATACGAGTTTGCATCAGCCTCCACGGCAAAGATTACTCTTGAATGTGAAAGCGCAACTGAAACCGTGAGCGCAGATGCCGTTGTGTTTGAATTGCAGGATTCACCACTTACGACCGTTACCTACGAGTTTCTACAAGCTGGCTGGTACATGATTTCCGTACCGGGAACAGCACCGGATATGCGACTTTCGACCCTTTTTCCCGTCGCTGCTTCTGCCTATGCCCTTTGCGATAATAATTATATGTCAGTGACCACTCTGGAGCCAGGCCAGGGCTATTGGATATGGGTTCCTGCTCCCGGATCGGTCTTTTTTGATGTCCTGCCCATGCATCAGTATAGCCGTTCTTTGTCAGATGAGGGGTGGTACATGATCAGCGGTTTGGCCTCAAAAGTATCGGCAAATCACCTGACGACCAACCCGGCAGGAGCGATCAATTCTCAGGTTTTTGCCTGGAACGCCAGTCAAGCTGTATATGAAGCGGTGTCTGAGCTGGATTCTCAAAAAGGGTACTGGGTTTCAGTTGATCAGGCTTGTGAGCTAACCTTGACAACCTCACTGGAACAAGGATCAGTAAACAGTTTAACCGCCCTGATTTCGACTCAGACGCTTCCGCCTCCACCACAGATGAGCGGGATACCATTTCAGAGAATGGATGTTCCGGAATCCTTTTGTCTGCAGCAAAATTACCCCAATCCGTTTAATGGCCATACCTCTATCCAGGTTGACATTCCGGTAGAAAGCAATGTCTCTCTTTGCGTATATAATACCCTGGGAAAAAAGATTCGTACCCTGTTCAGTGGGAGGAAAATGGCTGGGTCGCATCACTTTATTTGGAACGGAAGCGATGATGAGGGGACCGAGTGCAGCAGTGGAACCTATTTTCTTAAAGTGGATGCTGATGATTATCATGAAATGAAGAAAATGCTCTACCTGCGATAATTATTATCAAAGATCACTTTTGATTTACATCCTGAATCATCCGTGTCCAGCTGATAAATCGGGCATGGGCTTTCAATCGTATTCAAATCATATTTTTAGTTTCGTTTGATCGGCAAAATCGATTTGAAAATCATTCTAAAAAAATGAGCATCGAATTAGCAGTGATTACGTGACCAGATTTTAATCCGCATGTTTCCCTTGTTTCTTTTCTTTTTGCTTGACATTATGGCATTTTTCGGCTATTGTGTCTTTTTTAAGACAACCAGCACTGAAAACAGGATTGACCAGCCGAACAGATTCGACTTGAGGCTTTCAGGTGTTCTGATATCATGTCTTTTGCGGGGAACAGATGAAAACGGTTATGAAATTTGGTGGATCGTCTCTGGCCACATCGGATTGTATCCGAAACATCTGGCATTATTCAAACCAAGACAAAAGAGGATCATCACTCCCCTCTGGTGGTGTCGGCTGTGGGGGGAATCACCGACAGACGGATCGACAGTGCTCGCCAGGCTGCAGAGTCTGCTATTGTTGTGGATGAGTTGGTGGCATCCATCAAAGAGATTCATGCTGCGGTTTTTCCCGAGGTCTGGAACGAGTCTCACGTCCAGTCGGTGATCACACCTCTCTCAGACCAGTTATATGATTTGTTTCGCGGCAATCAGTTGTTGCATGAGGTTTCTCCCCGGACACTGGACATGGTGGTCAGTTTTGGTGAACGGCTCTCTGCGTTTTTGTTGTCGGTCCATCTGACCAAGAATAACCATCCCGCACGGTATGTGGACGCGCGTCAGTTTATGATCACCGATCTTTATCACGGAGGGGGGCACCTCCGAATGATAGAGTCTGCAAAGGCCATTCGTCACTTTTTCTCCGAAAACGATCTGGTAGTTATCACCGGATTTATTGCTGCCAGTCCTAAAGGTGTCACCACCAATCTGGGCTGGGGCGGGTCGGATACGACGGCGGCCGTCATCGGTGCTGCACTGGATGCAGACCGGATCGAGATCTGGACCGATGTGGATGGCTTTATGAGTGCCGATCCCAGACTCGTCGAAAATGGAACTCGATGATGTGATAATCGATCCGATCGTGCCTGAAGAGTGGTTAAGACTGGATCCGGAGGCGTTCTGGAACCGTGTGCCGGATCTGGATGGGGCCTTTGAATTCCGGCGTCAAACCGTTGCAAAAAAGGGCCAGGTCCTGCGCCCCGTGGCCACCCTGGCGGACCACACAGCGCAAATCGCATTGCGTGCGGTGGATGTCCAAAGCGAACTGGCAAGATGCTCCGTTGCCGAGAATATCGTACAAATCACCAGCAGGCGCTTTCAGCCGTCGCCATTGACCATAAAAGGACCGGGTGCGGGTGCTCAGGTAACCGCAGCCGGGGTACTGGCCGATATCCGTCGCATTTGTGAATGACCAACAGGAATCCCTCGCCATGACAAAAAACATCACCACCCGAGCGCCAGCGACCCTGGCCAATCTGGGCAGTGGTTTTGATGTTCTGGGGCTGGCAATCCATGACCCCGGTGACCGCGTTTCGGTACAATTCAACCCGCACAACCGGATTCGTTTGACGATCACAAGCGGTGTCGGGGAATTACCCCGGGGACGGGAAAATGTCGCTGTGTTTGTTTGCGAACAGTTTTGTCAGCGTCTCGGTACCACGCAAGGTGTGGATATCGACCTGCACAAGGGGGTGCCCATCAGCTCGGGCATTGGCAGTTCCGCTGCCAGCTCGGTGGCCACTCTGATGGCACTGAATCACCTGTTCGATCTGCCACTGTCAGATAACGAACTGGTGGGCCTGGCCATGCAGGGAGAGGCTCACATTTCCGGTGCCTTGCACGCCGACAATGTGGCTCCCTCTCTGCTGGGTGGTCTGGTGCTGGTGGCTGACTATCGTCCACTGACTCTGATACCGTGTCCGTTTCCGGACTGGTTTCAGATTGTGGTAGCGCACCCCCGATTCGAGTTGCCCACAGCGCGGGCACGGGCGGTGCTGCCCGAGTCGGTTCCACTAAACACTGCCGTACAGCAGTGGGGACACCTTGCCGCTCTCATTGCGTCCCTGCATCAGCAGCAATACGACCAGATCGCACGATGGTTCGGCGATCTGATCGTCGAACCGGCACGGCAATCACTGATCCCGGGATTTCATCGGGTCCAACAATCCGCCCTGGAGGCAGGGGCGCTGTGTTGCACCATCTCCGGTGGCGGACCCAGTCTGTTCGCTCTGACCACCGAATCCGAGACGGCTGCAGCAGCGGGGACGGCCATGCAACAGGCCTTTGCCACCCAGGGTCTGGAGTGCCAGATTTTTCAATCCACGATCAATTCTCAGGGAACCTGTCTGGTGTAAATATGCGTTTGATCCTTCCTTCACAACCCGATCGGCACGTGCGGTTTCAGGATGCACTGTTTCAAAGTGCCGGAAGCAGCGGAGAGCTGTATATGCCGGACCCGTTACCCTCGATTTCGGATGACTCTCTGGAACCCTTTGCTCACGGTTCGTTCAATAGCCTGGCCGGATATCTGGCTCATCGGCTGTTGACCCCGGAAGTGGATTCGGAGACAGCGAAAGCCCTGGTGGACGGCGCATTTACTTTCGCTCCGGTATTGCGGCGGCTGGACTCTTGTCTGTATGTTCTCGAGCTGTTTACCGGACCGACATTCTCGTTCAAGGACTTTGGTGCCAATTTCCTTGTCCAGTGTCTGCAATTTTTTAAACCCCATGACCATCGTCCCCTCACCATACTGGTTGCCACATCGGGAGATACCGGCAGTGCGGTGGCCAATGCCTTTTATGACCTAGAGGGAGTCCGGGTGGTGTTGCTCTATCCCAAGGACAAAATCAGCCCGATGCAGGAAGCGCAGATTACCACCTATGGCAACAATATCATCGCCGCACGCGTCGAAGGCAACTTTGACGATTGTCAGCGTCTCGTCAAGACTGCCCTGTCGGATCAAAAGTTGGGTGAACAGGTGATGTTGACCAGTGCCAACTCTATCAATATCGGTCGTCTGTTGCCTCAGACCTTTTATTATCTCTGGGGGCAGATGGCAATGCAGCAGACAGATCCTTGTCCACCGCTCTGGTCCGTGCCCTGTGGTAATTTTGGCAATCTCACTGCCGGGTTGCTCGCTCACCGCATGGGCATGCCGGTGCATCGGTTCGTCGCCGCGCTCAACCGCAATCGGGTGGTGGCCGACTATCTTCAGAGGGGCGAATGGAGGGAGCGACCGGCTGTTGCTACTTTGTCCAATGCCATGGATGTCGCCCGTCCCAGCAACTGGGCGCGCATCGAGATGCTGTACAAGAGCTCTCTCAAAGCGCTTAGAAAAGATCTGTGGGCCTGCTCTGTGGATGATATACAGACCCTGGAAGCGATGCGGACTGTCTATCAGCGATACCACTATATAGCGGACCCGCACACAGCAGTGGCGTTCGCTGCGCTGGACCGCTTCAAGGACTCTAAAGTGGAAGGAAAGGATCTGCCAGCGATCATCGTCGCCACGGCACATCCGGCGAAATTCCCGGATACGGTTTCCGACGCTTTGGGGGTCCAGGTGGACATGCCCGAGTCGCTCGGGAGAATACTGAACCAGCGCAAACAGATTACCGCACTCTCCAACCGGTATTTCCAGTTTAAGGAGCTACTCCTCTTCCTCACCTAAGAAGAGAACTGGATGTGCTTGCTGTCCCGGGAGCTGATTTTTTCAGAGCAGTGAATCAACTGTATTCCTGTATTTATTTGTTTGCAGATGGGAGGGCAGGTGGCATTTTTTCATCCGCATGGCCGGTTTTGTAAAGCCGCTCTTTGGCCAAAAGAGCGGCTTTTTCCGTTTTAGCTTCATACAACCGGGAAAAGCCGGTGCGGATGAGGTCCTGGCATGAGCTGTCGACCGGCGTGGTCCACTGGACGATGGCCACACCCGCTTCTCGGCTCTGTAGGTAGAGCTCTTTCAGGTTATAGTATTCACCCTGATAGGGATTGACGCCGTTCAGACCTGGGATTTCGAGCACGTGGGGCCACCATTGTGAGGCTTGACCGCACCAGTGCATCCAACCTGATGTTTTCCCGTAGAGCCGGCGATCAAACGGAGCAACATGATTGTTGTACTGTTCACCGCTCAGATTGACCGTGGAATCGTTGCGTACACAGATACCACCGAGATGATTCCAGGCCCCATCGTGTTCCTCCATCGGGCAGCCATCGATTTCGCGGTGAATGGTGACCACACGGTCGATGGTGTCGGTCATGAGCTGTAGGATGTCATGAACCCAACGGGGTCTATCATAGAGGTCGAGAAAGATCTGCGATCCACAGACAATGCAGGCATTGTCAAACGGTCCCTGGATATCCAGCAATTGAGAACCGATGTTGCGGGAAAGCTGGTGGTAAGGAGATAGCACCTCGCGGAAATAGGCCACCGTTTCCAGCGCCTGGCCCATATATCCGGATTCGATTTCCGGGATACCGCGATCGAGCAGGGTTTCAAGGGAACGGCAGGGAAGGGCGGTGGCGATAGGCAGGGCATGGTCAAAAACGTGGATGGGACACCCAAAGAGAGACGCGACGAGACCTGTGCCATAGTTGGCACGAATGCCATAGAGCCGGTCGTCTTTGAGTTTTGCGGATGCGTATAGCGGTCGCAATTCGTTGAGCAACATTTTATCCCGGTCGAAAATGATCTCTTTTAAGGTGTAGAGCGGCCATTCAGATACCGGCAGCGGATAGGTGATGACCGTGGGGATATGATCCACCGGTTCATACACAAACGCCTGTTGCTGCAGCGTCCGAGTATGTTCGATATGAGCCGGGTCGAGCAGGCGTTCCAGGTTGTCGAGATAGGGTTCTATCTGGGGGTGAATGGTCATTTTCAAGTCCCATCCATCACGGGGCGATAACTTTTTGCCCCGTTTTCGTTTCAGTCAGGTGTTGTGTGAGGCTTTTCAAGTGATCTCGGACCCACCGTGCTCATGTCGATGGGCTGGAATCCCAGGTTCAAAGCGGGGGATTCCGGGAGTAATCGGTAATCATGGGTGTCCGGATCCACGAACAGGGGATCGGCGATAACAGAGTGTTGATCGCGTCCGCTTGCCTGCCACTCTTTGAACGTCCTGCCATCAAACCGGATGGAATCCGGCGGGATGCCGGGATGGTAATAGAGATTCCAGTCCATTTCCTCATGACGTTCAAGCGTGCGGATATGGTTTTTTTTAAACGGATTGAAATAAAAATCATAGGTTTTTTTACCCCAGTCGCCTCTTAGCAGATCCCCCTCTGTCCAATAGATAATATTGTTTTCGAAATAGACACTCTTGTGCGGTTCCAGCCATTTTCGTGACAACTGATTGATGCGAGCCTGAGCGAAGATGTTGTTGCGTACGGTCACTTCTTTGGCATAGTGGATGTTGTAGGTGGAGAATTTGGTATTATATACAATATTATCCCGGATCAGGTGATGCGTCGAGCCTTCATCATTATAGATACCCCATCCGCCATAGTGGTTGGCATTCACATCGTGGATCAGGTTGTTCTGGATCACGGTGCCGGGTGAGACGCCAAGGGTATAGATACCCCCCATATCGGAGAGCAAGCCCTGACCGATATGATGGATATGATTGTAAGCGATGTGGTTATGATGACTCACGCTGCGCTGGTAGCCCCATTCCCAGCCCACCGAGATGCCGGTATAGTATCCGTGATGGATGTGATTGTGCTCCACCTGGTTGCCGGCGGTGTGTTGTAGCAAAATCCCCACAGCGGAAGGGTATACCTCACCAAAGTGGTGCAGGTGATTGTCGGAGATGGTATTGTAACCAGACCGCAACAGAGGATGATCGTCTTCGGTACCTCCGTTGACGCGAATACCGCCGGCAGCGATATGCGCCATGGTGTTGTGTCTGATCGTGTTTTCCCTGCAGCCCTCGTTCAGTTCCAACACAAAGGTGGCCAGATTCCGGAAGGAGCATTGGGAGAGTTGGCAATGATATGTCCCGCTCAGAGTAATGGCAGCGGGGACGCTGGAAGATCCCTGTCCATCGTTGGAGTTGCCCGGTGGCAACTGCCAATTATTGTATTCGAAACCGAGTCCTTGGATCCTGACATTTTTAACATAGCGACGGTTTAGGGGATCCCCTTGGAGATGGATAAACGAGGGCAGCACCGGTGCGATCACCTCCACCGATTCCGGCGCTTCACCGGGCAGAGGTAGGTAGGTGAGCACACCATTTTTTTGATTCAGATACCACTCTCCGGGTTCATCCAGTGCTTCATAGACATTTCGGACCACATAGCGGGCACCCTCGTCATTAAAGTCGTCGGTAAAGACCTTGCCCGCCTTGTGTTTAAAGGTGACGATATGAGTGGTGGTATCGATATGTCTGATGGGCAGATGCGAGTCGGTCCAGAAATGATAGACCACCACTTCCGCGTCATCCAGGTGGGTCCAGTTGGGATCGATATCTCCCGGTCGGTATTCAAAGCGCTGGCAGTCATGATGATACCCCACCTCGGGTGGTTTACCGTCGGGAAATCCCGCCACCCGATAGAAACCGGTATTGGGAGTCCGGGCCCGGGGACGACGGATACCGTTTACATAAAGCTGTTGAAATGTCCAGGTTCCAGCTTTTACCGCATCGAGGGTGGTTTGCCACGAGCCATCATCTTGTACTCGCCAGTCGGTTATGGTTTTGCCTCCGTGAATGATCGGTTGTTCATTGGACTCGGCGGCAATGGTGAGGTTGGAGTCTTGTGGACGGAGATGTATCGGTTTTGTTGGATGATAGACACCCTGTCGCAACACAATACGAGCGGAGGGTGGCTCCGAGAATTGGGCTCGGCGGGCCCGCACGCTGTTGAGAGCATGTTCCAGAGTCGCCAACGGACTCTCGACGGTTCCCTCGGCCTGGTCGTTGCCATCAGGTGCGATGACGATGGTGATATTCTCCTCCGCAAGAGCACATGACGACAATACCAAAAGGATTAAAATAGACAGACGTAGAGATTTCATAAACGACCCTTTCGCATTGTGGATGCTGATGATATGAATACAAGATGATAAAAAGTGAGGATAATACCAATCAAATTGTTATGGAAACAACCGCGGGATACGAGTCATATCTAACGGGGTACTCATCCGGCGGACGTGAATCCTGGGGGATCATGATTCGGGTCCGCTCCGGCTCCGGCTCTGGCTCACAGCAAACCGATTTTGTCGAATCGTTCGATAGGGCATTGAACCGTTTCGACTATCGGGATGCTGATGTTACACTGGATGGTCCCGAGGATGATGAGGACTATCAGGTGTGATTGGAGAATGCGGGTTGTGGAGGTCCTCGGAGGCAACGATCAAAGTTGCTTTTCGAAGGGCATATGGATTCCAGGCAATGCCCTGTCAAACTATGATGATCAATCTTTGAATCCAGTCCTTCTATTACGAGTGCATTCATTTACGAACATAGATCATCCGATACATCACCGGCACCACCACCAGGGTCAAAAAGGTGGCAAAAGCGAGTCCAAAAATGATGGTCCAGGCCAGCGGATTCCAGAACGCCACATTGTCGCCGCCGAAATAGATCTGCGGATCCAGCTCGGTAAACAGGGTAATAAAATTGATGTTGATCCCCAGCGCCAGAGGCAAGAGACCCAGAATCGTCGACGCTGCGGTCAACAACACCGGTGTCAGACGGGTCGATCCGGCGTTTATGATCGTTTGGATGGGGTCTTTTCCCTCTTTCATGTATTCGTCGATATAATCGATGAGGATAATGGCGTTTTTGACCACGATACCTGCAACAGCGATGATCCCCATGCCGGTCATCATGATGGAGAACTCGAGTCGAAAGATAACAAATCCCAGCAAGACGCCGATAAAGCTAAAAAGAATCTGCACGACGATGATCATAGGTTTGGCCAGCGAGTTGAACTGGCCGACAAGAATGATGAGGATCAGGGCGATGGCGATGAACAAGGCTTTGACCATGTAATCGCCGATGGTGTTTTGCATTTCTTGTTCGCCGCTAAAGTGGATGTGATAACCATCTGGCAGGGGAAATCGTGGCAGAGCCTTTTTGAGGATGACGATGATTTCGTTGGCATTGTATCCGGTTTCCACGTTGGATGAGAGGGTAATCACTCGATTGTTATCGATGCGTCGGATGCTGCCATAGGTGGTGGTATACTCGACATCAGCAACGGCGGAAATGGGGATGGTTTTCATTCCCTGAGGACCCGGAACCACGAGTGTCTGGCTCAGCAAGACATCGATATCGTTGCGATACTCTTCCGCCAGGCGCAACTGGATCGGATATTCGTCTTCCCCTTCGCGGATGGTGGAGATTTTTTTGCCATACACCGCTGTGCGCAGAGTGGTGCCGATATAGCCGGTGGACAGTCCGAGTTTGCTGGCCTTGTCGCGATCGATATTGAGGATGATTTCGGGTTTGCTGGTTTCCATATCCTGTTGAAGGTCTTCGATACCGGCGATGTGCAGATCGGCGATAAATGCTTTGAGATCCCCACTCAGCTCCACCAGTCGATCGATATCGTGGCCAGAGATTTCGATGTTGATGGGTTTGCCCGTAGGTGGGCCCATGATATCACGATCGACTTTGATCTCCGCACCCGGTATTCCCTGCACTGCCTCACGCACATCTTGCAGATATTCCACAGTGGATTTGTCGGTGGTGCGGTATTTGTATTCCACAAACGATACGCTGACTTTGGCCAGTTTTTCCTGTGTGGTGCGATCAAACATGCCGCTGCCGGCATTGACCGCCACATTGGCGACCACCGATTCCACATCGGGATTATCGGGGCCCAGAGCGGTATTGACCCGGTTTTCCACTGTTCGTGCCATGGTGTTGGTCACCTCGACATCCGTCCCTTCGGGCATGGTGATATAGACATAGATATAGTTCGGATCACCAGAAGGCATAAACACCACTTGTGGCGTTGCGACGCGTAAAAGGATGAAACTCAGAATCAATAAAAAGAGGGTGCCAGCGACGACCAGAGCGGATCGTTTTCCCTGTAATACAAAATAGAGCGTATTGCGATACGTTTTGATCATCAAGGGCAATAGGGTTTTCTGAAACCCGTCGATCAATCGAACCATCACTGTCTTTAAAAAAAGATAGACCAGCAGCCCGATCATGATGAGGTTGGCCGGCAAGAGCCATCCGACAAGATAAAACACCAGTGCGAGTCCGGCAAAAAGGGCAGCCCATCTGAAAAAGGATTTGGCAAGTTTGCCGTGTCGATCAGAGGCCAGTTCATCGTGACGTTTCATAAACGATACCGCAAAGACCGGATTGATAAAATAGGCCACGAGAATGGATGCGGCCAGGGTGATGCTCAGGGTGATAGGCAGAAAGGAGATGAATTTGCCCATGATTTCTGGCATAAACATGAGAGGGAAAAAGGGTGCCATGGTGGTCAGTGTCCCGGTAAAGACCGGCACTGCCACCTCACCGACGCCGTGTTTGGTGGCCTCGGCCAGGGAAATATCCGGAGAGGTGCTATAATGACGGTAGATATTTTCAACCACCACAATGGAGTTGTCGACCACGATTCCCAGGACCAGAATAAACGCCATGAGCACCACGATATTGAGAGTAAATCCGATAATCGGCAACAGACTAAAGGCGATGATCATCGAAAGTGGAATGGCGATGGCGACAAAAAAGGCGTCCAGTTCGCCCATGAAAAACATGAGCACGAACACGACCACGATAAAGCCGAGGATGATGGTATTGAACAGATCGTTCACCGAGTTGCGCGTCATAGTGCTGCTATCGCCGGTGATCTTTGTTCTCAATGCTGGTGAGGCCTGTTGTTCAAAATCCTCGAGGTCGGCTTTGATTTTGTCGACCGCCCGAATAAGGTTTTTGCCACTCTTTTTGATGACCGAGAGTGAGATCACCTCCTGACCATCCATGCGGGCATAGCTTTCACGTTCGGCAAATCCATCTTTGACTTTGGCGATATCTTTGAGATAAACGCCCTCTTTGAGCAGGATATTGCCGATTTCTTCAGCTCGTTCAAATTCTCCGGAGATACGGAAATTGCGCTTCATGCTACCGGTATCGATGAGTCCGGCTGAGATGGTCAGGTTTTCCTGTGTTACGGCATTTTCGATTTGAGTAAATGACAGTCCGGCCATCTGCATCTTGTAGAGATCGACATCGATCTGAAATTCCCGATCCAGGGCACCAATGATGTCCACTTTGGAAATTTCTTCCATGCTTTCCAGTCGGTCTTTGAGATCGTCGGCGATATCTTTCAGCTTGACCAGTCCCAGATCACCGGACAAGTTGATGGTCAGTATGGGAATCTCGGACACTTCAATTTGAGTGAGCTCTGGCTCCTGATAGAGATCTGTGGGGAGTTCGGTCCGTGACTCGTCGACGGCTTTTTTGACATCCAGGTAGGCTTGGGTCTCATCGGCATTGACATCGAATTCCACGATGATCAGCGAGACATCCTGGAGAGACTGGCTGTTGATATGTTTGATGCCATTGATTCCCTTGAGTTCTTTTTCAATGGGACGGGTGATCAGGTTTTCCACATCCTGGGGCGAGGTACCTGGCTGGATGGTGGTGACCATAAAATAGGGAAAGGTGATTTCCGGAAACTGTTCCTTGGGCGTGGAGAGATATTGCATGATCCCGAACAAGGTGATGAGGACGACAAAGATATAGATCGTCGTTTTATTGTCCACTGCCCGATTTGACAAGCCAAACGTTTTCATGGTTTTATCCCGATGTTTACCAGAGGTTGTCTAGAGATGCGGGTCTGCTTTGGATACCGCGACCGATTCACCGTCCGCCAGATCCTGAAAACCACGCACTATGATATGATCTCCCTTTTCAAGTCCCTCCAGAATTTCTATTTGATTTCCGGAGCGATAGCCTGTCTCGACCGTCGTTTTTCGCGCCGTCCAGGCTGACTCTTGTTCTGAAGCCGCGGGTTCGGCGACAAAGAGAAATTCGCTGTCTTCGGTCCGTTGGATGATATCCACGGGCACGACCAGAGCATCAGGGGTTTGATAATGGGTGACGGACAGGACAGCCAGGCTGTTGGGCTGGATTGCCTGGTCCTGTACTGGCAACATCACTTCGATGTTAAAGGTGCGGTTTCGCAGGTTGATGACATTGGAAGCTGTGTGGATGGTGCTCTCGAATCCTTTGTTGAGGATCGGTAGATGCACAGCTACGGGCTCTCCTGCTCTAACTTTGCCGATATATTCTTCGGACAATTGGGCGGTAATTTTCAGTTCTGAAAGTCGAACCACCCGGATGGTGCCATGTCCAGCCGCCACGGCTTCGCCCTCCTTGAGCAGGATCTCATCCACTGTGCCGTCGATAGGTGAGGTAATCTTGGTCAGTTGATATTGTTCGCGAGTGGCAGCCAGTCGTCTTTCAAGGGCTTCTTTTTTGGTTTTTGCCTGCAGATATTGGATTTCGCTGCCGATCTCTTTTTTCCATAGTCGACTTTGCCGTTTGAAAATCGTCCGAGCCAACTCCAGATTGACTTTGAGTTCAGCCAGGGTGTTTTCCAGAATGGCACCATCCAGCTCCGCCAGCAGTTGGCCTTTTTGCACACTTTGCCCTTCAGTGACGTGAATCCGTTTAACGGTACCCGAAGACTGGGCCGGAATGAGGATATTATTGTCTGATTCCACTGTACCCTGGACTTTGATGCTATGTTGAAATGGTTGTGCCGCGATCTGTCGGATGCTCACGGGAGTGAGATCCTCGACAGAGATATTCCCATCCCGGGCTGCGAGTTGTTGTTTTAGCTCTTTGATCTCTGCATCGAGTCGGTCTCGTTCTGCCTGTAATCGTTCGAGTTTGTTCCGGTCCGATTCTGAACCACAACCGACGAGCAATGCGATGAGCAGTAAGGATATGAGCTTTTTCATGATTCATCCTGGTTTGTGGTAATGCGTTTTTTATATTCTTTCAAAGATTTTATCCAGACTTGTCCGTGCTTGCAGGAGATCGGAGACGGCTTGGAGGTATTTTCCTTCGCTTCTCAAGTATTGATTATGGGCCTGGGTGAGATCTAGGCTGCTGACCAGTCCTTGACGATATTTTTCCAGCGTGATTTCATAGACTTCCAGAGCCAGATCGCGGTTGACGATGCTGTTTTGATAGCGGTCGCGAGCGGACTCAAAGGCAGTACGTGCTTTTTTGTGCTGCAGACGCAGACTCTGCTCGATGGTTTCTTTTTGCAGCCGGGCCTGTTCCAATTTGACTTTTGCTTTTTGCACGCGATGGAATTTGGCCGAGCCACTAAAGATCGGCCAGCTGAATTGGATTCCCACAACTGTGGTGGGATACCAGGTCTTGTCAAGATTGAAAATATTGAATTCATCCCGTTGCGCATCTTGCTGCCAGCTGGCAAATGCGGCTATCGTGGGTAAAAAGGTGGTCTTTTCCTTGCGCAGATCGAGTTCGCGCAGTTGTTCCTGGGTGAGCATAGCCTGCAAGTTGATATTGTTGTATGGATCAAATTCGATTTGGCTGCGATCGGCATCCGCAGCATCGGTTAAAAAGGCGTCGAGATCCTCTGACAGGGCGATAGCTGCATTGAGATCGAGTCCCATCTGCAGCTTTAACAGTTGTTTCGTGACCTCGATCTGTTGTTTCAAAGAGCGGAGATTGTTTTCGATCTCATTGACTGAAATTTGAATCTGTTTGACATCGGTTTTGCCGGTAAAGCCCTCTTTATGCATTTCGGAAATATCATATTGAGTTGTTTTGAGATTTTCAAGGGTCTGTTCCAGAACACGCAAGTTTTCCTGGGCAATGAGCACCAGATAGTAGGTGTTGGTCACGGTTTCTTTGACGGCGAGACGGGTGCGTTTCAGATTTTCCTGGGACAATTGCAGGAATATTCTCGAAGCCGCCACTCCGACAAAATAGCTGCCACTGAAGAGTAACTGATTGGCTGACACACCATACTTGGCATTGTGGGGTTTGCCGAACTTGACCGGAATGGTGGATCCGGGGGGTTGGCCAAAAATCTCTCCGGGAATCAGCTGAGTGGGAATGTCTAGGAGTTTCTGGTATTGGGCTGTTACCTCGACCTGAGGAAATCCTTGTGCCGTCACCTCCCATAGCTGTTTGTTGGCCGCCTTGATTTCCAGGAGGGCACTGCGGATATCGCGATTGTTCTCCAGGGCATATTCTTTGGCCTCAACCAGGGTGTAGGAGGGGGTGGATTGTGCGAATGAGAATGAAATACCGATCGCTAGAATCCATCCGTACAATAGACTGTAAAAAGACATACGTTTGATCATTGCCAATCCCGATTTAAGATGTAATGATACCGTTCAAAAAAATATCGAGGATAAATAGCGAATCTTGTTCGAGTTGTTTATAATCGAGTTTGTTTTCTCTGCGTTCAACCGCCTGGCGAATCCTCTCAAGATGTTGACTCTGGAGGGAGAGGTGAAGGACTTTGGCCAGATGAATGGCATCGAGGTCGCGAAATTCACCCTGGTCGATACCCTCCTGGATAAAGTGTGCCAGAAAATTGCGGTCTCCTTCGCAATTGCGTCTGTGTATCTCGCGTAACAGGCTATGGTTATCTATCGCCGCCCGAGCATTGAGCTCCAGCCATTCAGCGCGATCACGGAAATAGTCATAGTAGAGTCTGATCGCCGTTGTGAGCTTTTCAGCAGCCGAGGTCTGGTGTTGTGTCTTTTCGCGGACATATGCGTGGAACCGTTGCGCCTCACGGTCCATGGCATCCATAAAGATCGCTTCTTTGTTTTTGTAATAATAGTAGAGCGAGGCCTTTTTGAGTCCCATAACCTGGGCAATATCGTCCAGGGTCGATTTGAGCATGCCGTAACGCGCCAGGCAGTGCATGGCCGCGTCCAAAATGTCTTGTCTTTTATCCGATCGTTGCATAAAGATTCAACTTTTCGACTAATTTAATAAATTGTTCAAATATATAAAAATTGTCGTCAAAATCAACAGAAAAATGATACTGTATTTCTGGAGAATAGATCCGTATTCAGTACTGCTCCGAGGTTGTTAGACCATCAGCTCGAGAGTCAAACAGATAGTTTTTATCGATCAGGTTTGCTGTCCCGCTCCAAAGGTCATGGCAGAGGGGTTCATCGGCAGGTTGCTGTAGCGCGATTGTGTTCATCTCGATGGACTGAAATCCCGTATCAAAGACGTGGGGATTGCGCTCTACAATAACAGTGAAAAAATGTGTCTCTTTTTCGGATGTTGTGCTCGAATAATAAGACACTTTTGTAACCCTTGTGTCATGCGGTGTTTCTGCCACTGGCGCAAAATTTCATGGATGTTGACACCATCATCCCGGCGATAATGATGGATGCCGGGCGGGTGTAAGGGGGGTGCACTATAAAAGTTCCTGCTGATTCTGTCCATTTTTTATATGCGGGCGAATGACGAGTCCATAAATCGATTGTTTCCTTTTAAAATAAAGTGCATATTTAAACATTTGTGTGCCCCCAGGAGGGAACGCGGACAACAGTCTTTCAAACCAGAGAGGATCGTGTGAACAGTCGTGCCGGTAAATTGTCATTCGTGGAAAAAATCGGATATGGCGTGGGCGATACCGCCTCTAATCTTTTTTTCCAGACTTTTATGCTGTTTCTGCTTTATTTCTACACCGATGTCTATGGCCTTTCGCCCGCCATTGTGGGCACCATGTTCCTCATCACACGTATTTGGGATGCCGTCAATGACCCCTTGATGGGGATGATCGCGGACCGTACCGATACCCGCTGGGGAAAGTTCAGGCCTTATCTGCTATGGCTGGCACTTCCTTTTGGGTTGATCGGAGTGTCGATGTTTGTGACGCCTGGATTGGGTCTGATGGGTAAAATCATATATGCCTATCTGACCTATACCCTGATGATGATGGCCTATACCGCCATCAATGTGCCCTATTCCTCTCTCATGGCCGTGATGACACCCAATTCATTGCAGCGGACGGTTCTGTCGACATACCGGTTTATTGCTGCTTTTGTGGGTGCCTTTATCGTCCAGGGATCTGTGATGACGCTGGTGCGTCGATTCGGTGGTGACAATGAGGCGCTGGGATGGCAGTGGACCATGGCCCTGCTTTCCGGCCTGGCGGTGTTGTTGTTTCTCATAACATTTTTTACCACCCGGGAACGTGTTCATCCTCCGCGCGAACAGAAAAGTGCGTTGAAGGAGGATTTTAAAGATCTGGTGACCAATGTCCCGTGGTTGTTGATCGCCGGGGCCACCGTTTTTCAGCTCATATTTATCGTGATCCGTAACAGTGCCATGATCTACTATTTTAAATATTTCACAGAGGATCAGACTCTCTTTCTGTTCAACAAAAGCATCGATCTGCCGTTTGGCACCTTTTCCTCAACTTTTATGATGCTGGGCACGGCGACCACCATCTTGGGAGCACTGCTCACCAAAACCTTTACCCGCTGGTTTGATAAAAAGAATACCTATGCCGGATTTATGGCCATCGGCGCATTGGGGTGTCTGTTGTTTTTTGTACTGCAGCCACAACAGGTGTTGCTTATTTACGGGCTTCAAGCGGTGGTATCCTTTTTTCTGGGGCCGGTGGCCGTTTTGCAGTGGGCCATGTATACCGACACGGCGGACTATGGCGAATGGGTCAACGGACGTCGATCCACGGGGTTGATCATGTCCGCTTCTCTGTTTGCCATCAAGTTGGGTTTGACCATTGGAGGTGCGATGGTGGGTTGGATTCTGGCGTTTTATGGATTCGAGGCCAATCAAGCGCAATCGGGTGACGCCCTTTTGGGTATCCGGTTGCTCATGAGTCTCTATCCGGGGGTGGCCGGTGTCATCGGCAGCGCGCTGATCATTTTATACCCGCTCAACAACACCCGCATGGTCGAGATCGAACAGGACCTGGAAGCTCGACGCCAATCCGAAACCTGAGAGATGCGTTTTGCTTGCTATGGTATGGGCATAGAGGAAGATGAATGACCGATTCAAAATAAACCGTTCAACCCGGAGAAAGTCCTATGAAACGACTATCAATTTGTCTTGTCATCCTGTTCGGTTTGGTGACATTGGCGTCGGCCACAGCCGGGGTACAGGATCATCCCCGGATACAGCAAGCCCGCGATCTGTTGCAGGTCTGGCTCGATGCACAACACGACTATGAACAGATTCCTGGATGTGCTCTCAGTGTGGTTTCTGACCAGGTAACCCTCTGGAGTTACGCCACAGGTGTGATGGACCGGGAGGGAGAGACACCTGTCACCCCGAACACCGTTTTCAGTATCTGCTCAATCTCCAAGTTGTTTACCAGTATAGCGGTGTTGCAGCTGCGTGATGCCGGAAAACTGCGTCTGGACGATCCGGTATCGAAATATTTGCCCTGGTTCATGTTAAAACAGACCTTTCCGGCACACGGACCGGTGACGGTGGAGGGGTTGCTGAGCCATGCTTCGGGTCTGCCTCGCGAGTCGGATTATCCCTATTGGTCATACCCAGAGTTTGACTTTCCGTCACGTGTAGAGGTCATCGAACAGCTTTCGGAGCAGGAAACGTTGTATCCGGCGTTTTCAACGTTCCAGTATTCCAATCTGGGGCTCACCTTGGCCGGATACATCGTGGAAGAGGTCTCGGGGCAATCATTTGCAGACTATGTACAGGATCATATTCTGGATCCCCTCGATCTGGAGGATACCCGTCCCCGAATGCCGCAGCCCGGAGAGGATATCCCGATCGCCACAGGCTACAGTTCGGTGACACGAACGGGTGACCGGTTAAAGCTCAAACCCTTCCAGGCCAATGGTATCACACCAGCTGCGGGATTCTCCTCGACTGTGAAAGATTTGGCCCGGTTCGCCTCTTGGCAGTTCCGGCTGTTGAACACCCATGAGACCGAGGTGCTGGAAGCCAACACCCTGCGAGAGATGCAGCGGGTACACTGGTTGGATCAGGACTGGGAGTTCGCCCGGGGATTGGGATTTTCCATCATGCGTTATGATGGTAAAACGTTTGTGGGACATGGGGGAAGTTGTCCGGGACACCGTTCCCAGCTGTTGTTGCACATTCCGGACAAGATCGCGACGGTCTTTATGGCCAACGCTTCAGGTGTTAACAGTGGTCTTTACGCACGAAGGGCCTATGAGATCATGGCCCCGGCCCTCAAAGCTGCCCGGGATAGTACCCGGGAGGCGGCAGCACTGCAAGTGGATTGGGAAAAATACCTCGGCTCCTATAGCATGACACCATGGGGAGGCGAGATTGCCGTGATCGCCTGGAACGGAGAGTTGGGAATGTTGAGTTTGCCCACCGATCATCCGGTCTCGGGTATCACCCGTCTGGAACATGTCGAGGGAAATACGTTTCGTCGGGTTCGCGAGGATGCACTCAAAGGAGAGACGATCGTTTTCGAGACCGATGCTTCGGGACGGGTAACGCATATGCGGCACCACAGCAATCTGTGGCCACGAATGGACTGAATGGGTGGCTGGTAAGCCAAACAAGATAACAACGGCATAAAGATGGCCCTATTGGGTCATCCTTATGCCTGAACAGGAAAATGCCATTTGAGCAATTCTGCTATTGCCTGCTCCCGCCCCGGCAGCATCCACACTTGTCTGGTAATTTATTTGAGTAGCACCGATTTGATTTTTTTGGATAACGATCCGGCTTTAATGTGAATGAAATAGACTCCGGATGGAAGCCTGTGATGGGCACTTGTGTTTGTATTCCAAAGAACCCGGTGCTTTCCCGGGGGGTCATATTGATTTCTAAGCGTTGTGACATATTTTCCTGCCGTGGTATATACTTTTATTTCAACATGAGCAGAATGAGGTAATTCATACTCGATCCAGGTCTGAGGATTGAAGGGATTGGGATAGTTTTGTTGGCAGATAAACGTCCCGGCTCCTTTGCTTGGAGAGTGGTCGATGTCACTCATTGCCGGAGGAGGAAGAGGGGCGGTGCAACGGTGTTCAGACGAGTTGATTGTAATGGCTTTTTGTGAGGGGGTGGCTTCCACGTGGCCGACCGCGAGTTCACAGTCATTCAGCACATAGACCCAGTATCCCGTTTGGTTTTTTAGCTGCGTGCTGGTCTCGTATTCCTGGTGTTGAGGATTATATTCATATACTCTGTTTTCAATACTCTGTCCGGGAGTTGCCAACAGCTCCTCCAGCAAAGTCGTTTCATACAAGCTACCCAGTTGAGCCCAGGACTCACCTGAAAGGGTTCGTGTATAGCCCGATACCGGTGAGAGGGTCACCCGGCAGGTACAAGGTGTATAGACATAGAGCCAGTATCCATACCCCACCCTCAATTCAGAGTGCAGAACATATTGATCATCGATACAGGTCCAGACATGATCGCTACCCGTACCGGCGAACAGAGTGCTCACCCGCATATCCCCGGTCGTGCCCGGCACTGAAATGAGATACCACCCCTTTTGCGGAAACGAGTAGTCCAGGGTGATGTCTTCAACCGGAGGAGAAAATGTGCGCATTTCCTCCTGAAGCCATTGAGAGGTGGCGTCGCCGTATTGAAGCGTGGGAACACCGGCAAATCCCTCCGTATACCCATTCCAGGCATTAAACGTGAGTCCCTTGCTGTCCAGATCATCGATGATTTGACTCAATGACTGGCGCCACTGTTCTGTGTTGCCATAGATTGGACTGCCGGGAAAGACGATATGCGCATCGTATCCCGGACTGATGTCCTGGATGACAGGGATACCCGTGTCGATCCATTGTGAAGAAAAGAATCGTTTCCATTGAGTGAGAAACGTGTCATCACTGCTGCCGGTCCAGATTTCGGGGATAAAACAGGAGATGGCCAGAATGGACGATTGTTGTGTTAGCCAGTTACTGGTATTCTCTGGTGTGGCTTTAAAGAATCCCGGAGCATTGGTGCTCGGAGGCAGGATATCGAGAGCAAATCCGATTCGGATACCGGTGTCTTCGTAGACGTGTTCGGCCACACGGTCGAAACCGTTTGCAAACCGTTCATCCGTGATTCCGAATTGATTGGAAGCCACATGGATGATGGAGATCAGGTATCTTTTTTCACCGTTCTGATCATAAACCTGGGCCCACTGTGCCGGCCAGTCTGCATGTTGCGGATGGATGAGATACCGATCCAGGAGGTCTATGATGTGGGCACTGAGATTCGGAGCCGGGTTTGATTCTGATCCGGGAAAATCATCCATAAAGGAAAAGCCGGGAGACTGCGGTGTGGCCGCATAGGATTCGATATAGGGGGCGATGAGGATATTTTCCTCTGTGGCCAGGGTAAACAATTCATCGTGTGCGTAAGTGGAGGTTTGCATGGGTGCCCAGTAAGCCCAATTGTCGGTCCCGCGGGGTCCCCAATAGGACATGTTGATAACATTGATTCCGGTTTCGACCATGGTGTTGACCGCAAAGCGGCGATAGGATTCCTGTTCCGACCAGCCCAGGTGCCTGGAGCTGGACGGATGAATCGTATAGAGATGGGTATTTGACGATGGATTGTACTCGTAGAATTGAACACCGTTTCGCCAGTTACCGGCAAAAAAGAAGGTACTCTTGATGGGGTGGTTTTCAAAACCGGGAGATGCCAATCTCCCCCATTCGGGTATGGCTTGGAGAGTGAAATTTATGACCAGGAGAAAACCTATTGCCAGTCGTAGATACTTCATTGGTGACTCCCAGGGTTTGAAGGTTTTTGATGCTGGATTTATTCTCGGGACGATTTTGTGGATGGAACTCTGCACCGGGGGAGGTGACCGTACATTACATTTTGATAAAAATGAAAATTTGTTATATTAAATGCCAGTCTTTTTTGAGATTTTATCACCTTATCTCCATCCGCATCGGGTTGGTCACCTTCGGACCTGGGGCATCGATGTTTCATAAAGAAAACCAACCCATATTTTCAAGCAGTAAAGGTGTCGAGATGCGATGAATTTTACCAATGGTTGTTTTGGGGCTTTTGTTTTCAATTGTTTCAAGCCGGGGAGCATTTTTTGTGAACGTTCATTATCTCTATAGTATCTTTGATGACGACGTTTACTGTGATGGTGCCGGTTTTGGGGGGCAATTTTGTTTGTCTATGAGAAAGAGGGTTTACTATTGCCGATCTGTACTGATTCCAGACGAAGAGAGTGGGTTGTTCCCACCAGGATCCTGTGGGCCAAGGGTGTGGAGGGAGATCCAAAAGAGCTTTTACACCCGGGAGCCGGTACTGCCAGTCCCTGGTCGATACAATCGGTTCGACTGGCGGCCGGGGGGGGGCTGTTGCTCGATTTCGGCACCGAGCTGTTTGGAGGAATTCGCATCATTAGCGGGGACAACCAGCCCCGTCGGACTCGAATCCGTCTTCGCTTCGGCGAATCGGTCTCCGAGGCCATGCACGAACCGGACAATGATCACGCTATTCACGATACGATCCTGGATTGTCCTTGGCAGGGTACATTGGAGACAGGGCATACCGGCTTTCGCTTTGTTCGCATCGATGCCGTTTCGTGGAATACGGACTCTGGGAACGAACCGGTCTCTATTGAATTGCGCGAGGTCGGTGCGGTTTCTGTTTTTCATGACCTGCCCTGGCAGGGTTCTTTTCAATGTGATGACGAGCGCCTGAATCAAATTTGGCACACCGGTGCCCGGACCGTGCATCTGTGTATGCAAACCGCCCTGTGGGATGGTATCAAGCGCGATCAGCTCATCTGGGTGGGGGATCTTTTTCCCGAAATGCAGGTCATCGCCAGTGTTTTTGGCGAGGTCGGTGTGGTGAGCGACAGTCTGGAGCAGGTCCGAGAGGAGACGCCTCTCCCCGGATGGATGAATGGTATTCCATCCTATACATTGTGGTGGATCGTGTCGCAACAAGAGTGGTATTGGATTCATGGTCGGCGGGACCGGCTCGGCCCTGTCTGTGAGTATCTGAAGGCGCTTTTTCCGATGCTGCAGTCGGTTGTCGATCCGTCTACCGGCGCGGAACAGCTTCCAGATTTTCGCTTTCTTGACTGGACGAGTCATGGTGACGCAGGAGGGATTCATGCGGGTTTGCAGGCTCTGTTTGTACAGGCTTGTCGGGCCGGAGCGGTTCTGCTCCGTGAGGGTGGTGATACCCGGACTTCCGGGCGGTATCGGGATTTGCAACAGCTCCTCTCTGGGCACCGACCCGCTCATGGGGACAATAAAGCGGCTGCCTCGTTGAAGGTCTGGGCAGGTCTGGCTGACGCGTTGCATGTCAACAGTGAACTCTTGTCCGATCATCCTGAACAAGGCTTTTCACCGTTTATGGGGGCATTTGTTCTGCAGGCGAGGCATTTGGCGGGAGATGAGGATGGCGCGATGGAGATGATCCGCAGGTTTTGGGGGCGCATGCTGGATCTGGGGGCGACAACCTTTTGGGAGGCATTTAATCCGGTCTGGGCCGAAGGTGCCGCGCCCATTGACCGTCTTTGCCGGGATGGTGAGATCGATTTGCACCGAACGTTCGGAGAACACTGTTATACCGGACTGCGTCACAGTCTATGCCATGGCTGGTCCGCCGGACCTACGGCCTGGTTATCCAGGGTGGTCCTCGGCCTGAGCCCGGCAGAACCCGGCTATCGCCGGCTCAAGCTCGATCCGCGTCCAGGATCCCTTCAATGGGTACGGGGAACGATGCCCACACCCCAGGGACCTGTCACGGTGGAACATGAACGGGATACAGGCGGAAAGTGGCATACCACTCTCGAGGCTCCTGACGATATTGAAATTGTGGATCCCCGGGGAGTGTTACGTTCTCGCGGTTAATTTTCCTGTGTCTGCCACATCTTCTCGATTTCTTCCAGGCTTTTGTTTTTGGTTTCCGGAACAAATCGCCAGAAAAAGACCGTGGCGACAAAACAGATCGCGGCAAAGGTAAAAAAGCCGGTGTGCATACCAAAGGTTGCCACGTACCAGGGGAACAGATAGGCCGAGACAGTGTTGGTGCCCCAGTTGCTGAGCGTGGCGATGGACATGGCTCGTCCCCGGATGCGGTTGGGATAGATTTCCGGGGTGATGACCCAGATCACGGCACAGATTGACAGCGCCAGACAGGCAACATCGGCCCCGAGAACGATCACGATCAGCCATGCGGGAGCATTGTCCAGTGAAAAGAGAACCCCCGCTGCCGCCAGCATCACCACCACCGCAGCCATTCCCCAGAGCAACAGCGGACGGCGGCCGATTTTGTCGATGACAGTCAGAGCGATCAGTGTAAAGATCAGATTGATGATGCCCAGTGAGACCTGATATTGCAGTGCACTGCCCAGCTGGATCCCCGCACTTTCCAGTATCGAGGGGCCATAGTAAATGATGACATTGATACCGGTCAGCTGGCCAAAAACCGACAACCCGACCCCGACCATCAGTGCCTTGCGAAAGCCGGGTTTGAGCAGTTCGCGAATAGATCCCTCTTCCTGATTCAGGGCGGTCTTGATTTCATTCATTTCCTGGCGGGCGACACCGGGACCGCTGATCCGGGACAGAATGCCAAATCCTTCCTGTTCCCTTCCCCTGTCAATCAACCAGCGCGGGCTTTCTGGAATACCCAGCAACAAAAAGAAAAAGAGGGTTGCCGGCAGCATTTCCATTCCAAACATCGAGCGCCAGACCTGTTCGATAAAAATCCAATGAAAAAAGCCCGCTGATCCGAGCAGAGACCTGCCGGTTTCTGCCTGTTGCAGCAGTGTCCAGTTGGACAGATAGGCCATCAAGATTCCGATGACGATGGAGAGTTGATACAGCGCCACGAGTCGTCCTCGCAGTCTCGGGGGAGAAAATTCTGAAATGGTCATGGGAGCCAGGACCGATGCCATGCCCACGCCAACGCCGCCCACTATCCGAGCGGGGATGAGGAGGGCAAACGTGGGAGGGATCATGGATCCCGCGGCGGAAACAAAAAAGAGAGAAGCTGCGATGAGAAGAATCGGTTTTCGGCCAAACCGATCACTCAGCGTTCCGGCAATCATCGCTCCGAGGATGCAACCGATAAGGGCGGAACTGGTGAACCAGCCGGTCTGCAGTTTGGTTAAGCCAAAAAGAGACTCCACCATTCCCACGGTTCCCGAGATCACAGCGGTATCAAAGCCGAACAAAAAGCCACCGAGGGAGGCCACCACACAAATCAGACCGAGATAGAGTCCTCTTCCCCGGGGATTCAGAGTTTCTGTCATGTTGGTCCTCAAGAATAGATGGGTGAGTCCTGACAAGCGCGAACCATTGCCTGAATATTTTCCAGAGGTGTCCATCGTGGTACACCACAGCCCGCGGATACGATCAAACCCTCCCGGCTATCCAGGGAGTCGATCATCTGACGGGTTGCCTGATATACATCTGCGGGATTTGCCTCTTGCAGGAAAACGGTATCAAGATTTCCCTTTAAGACGGTTTGTTCACCCAGTAATTCCCGTGCTGTTTTGAGAGGAACAAGGGCGTCCACCTCAAAGACATCAAACGAAGCGTCGGACAGGGACGGAAGGATATGGTCTGTCTTGCCGCAGATGTGAACCCAGAGATCACACTGGGGATGATGCAAAGCCTGGCAGGCTTTTTGGAGATAAGGGAGAACCAGTGTGTCGAACTGATTCTGGCCCACCAGACTGGCAGAGGCATCGCCGAACTGGATACCGTGAACACCGGTATGTTGCATCTGTTTGCCATATGCAATCACCAGTTCGGTGCAAAAAGAAAGATAATCGTGGAGGAGAGACGGCTCCTCTGACATGATATCCATTAAGAAATTTTCCACACCGCGCAAATTGGCGGCCGTACTAAAGGGACCACAGTCGATATTGGCCATTACATAGGTTTGATCCCCGGACCGTTTCACGGCCCGCCGGGCGGCTGTCAAAACAGTGGACATTCCGGCCGCACTCTCTGGATCCGGTAGAGAGAGGCGCTGAAAATCAGACACAGAGGCCAATACAGGTTCCGGACCCATGGGTTCATCGTCTGGTGGAAAGATGACCCGACCTCCCATGGCCTGATGAGTAACGAGATTGTCGCGCGTCACATAAATTCCGTCACAGCCACTCATCTCTGTGAAGTGAATCAACGAGTCAGCCAGCAGAGCCGGATCGGTAGCCCACTGATCCTGGCGGATATCCAAAAGCTGGCAGACCACGGAAGTGGCGATAAAGATGGATGGGGGAAAATCAGCCGGCTGGCCCTTGACGGTACGCTGGAGACGTTCACGGTGTGTCATGGTAAAATCCTTTATGTGGGTTTTGGTAAAATAGTATTTTGTTGCTAAAAATCAAGTCAACAGTTGTGAAAAAAGTGGTTTTCCGAAAATCTGCCGGAAACGTGTATTTGAATACCAAGAGATCACTTGTGAAGCAGTATTGACATTGGCGTGACAAATGCTTGTGTTTATAAAATAGATATGACGTTTTAGTGCCCGGAGGGATTCGTGCATGGTTTCTGTATTTATAAAAAGGAATACGCCATGAAGCGTCTGTTTGCGCTTCTCTGGCGGGACAGGATTGTAAATTTTCTGTTAATTCATAAATCCAGGTTGATTTTTATCTGAAAGATGCTATGTTGTACTAATAGAACCTCCATCCCCGACTCGATGAAACCGGAGCCGGGAATAGCCAGACACCAATGAGCCTCAGCATATCGAATACGGGAGTGACCCATGCATGGACGCTCTGCACTGGGGAGGCTGTGGAAGGGGAGAGGAGACCCACCTCAAATTATTGCAGTAGGAGGTGGTAAGGGAGGAGTGGGAAAGACAGTTCTCGCTGCATCGATGGCGCTGATGATGGCTGATTCAGGAAAGCGCACTGTACTTGTGGATGCGGATTTTTCCGGCGCCAATGTTCATCATGTTTTTGATTCGTCCGAATTGACAGGGGGGATGATGGCCTTTTTGCGTGCCTCTCACGCAGACATCAATCGCTATCTGGAATCGACCCTTGTCCCATATTTGTCCATACTGTCCGGTCCCCGGGGAGAGATCACCGGTGCCAACCTCAGCTATGCCCAAAAACGCAAACTCTTGAACAATCTCAAAACGATCGATGCCGATGTGGTGATTCTTGATATCGGAGCGGGAACCGCTTACAACCAGCTGGATGCATTCCTGGCCGCATCGTTGGGTCTGGTGGTTATCACTCCCGAACCACATGCCATCATGGATGGCTATAATTTTATCAAGCTGTCGCTGATGCGACAGTTGCACCGATTGTTTCGGGATGACAAGGAAATTTCTCTGATGCTCAAGGCGCATCGTTCGGTTGATGCCGGAAATGAGGGGCCGACCTCTTTTGAAACGATTACCAAACGGGTACAATCAACGGGCAATGGTCTATATGACCGCTGGCAATCCATTATTAAAGAGTTCAGACCGATCCTGATCATCAATGAGTATTTTGAGGGTGAACTGGAGCGATGCTACGCTTTGCCCCTCGCCGCATGGGAGCTGTTGGGCGTTAAAATGGATACCATTCACCTGGTTCGACTGGATGATGATCTCAGGAATGATTTTAACCACCACCGCTGGCAACGCCTTCGGGAGGGGACGATCCCGGCAGCAGCCGATATTCACCGAATGGTCACATCTGTGCTGGGAGGGGATACGCGTCCGGGAGTGCGGTTTGATCCGGTTCCGGATAAAAAAGAGGTGCACGAGGATACCGTCATTTGTTCGGTATCCTGTGCACGGTGGGGGGGATGCCGGTTTCAGCGCGGCGGGTATCCCTGTCGGTTGAATATGGTGGGGTATCTCAACCAACCGAGAATGCAGAATACAGAATAATCGTCAGATCACCTCCAGAGCATCCCGGTCCGGTAATTTCGGAAAGGGTGCTGTTGGCAATGTCTGATACCAAAACGCGACCGATGCGATATCATCCTGTAAGGGCAGATAGCGTTGTCCCTCTCTCCATCCCAGAGCCTGAATGGTTGCCTTTAAATCCTGTTCAAAGCGGATCGGATCCTGAATATGCCAGCGGTACATTCCAAACCGTGTCTGTGATTGATAGACGCCATCTGGGCGCAATATCTGGGGCAATCCGAGATAGGGGGTAGTGTATTCCTGGTACTGACCCGTGACTTTGTTTTCAAAGTTCCATGCCCCTCCAAAGTAATCTTCTGTTCCGGTACCACAAATCGTGGGATGCTCATCTCCATCCATGTAGAATTTTATCTCTCCCTCTCCCCACCACCCCGAGTTGTTGACACCCCAGGCAAGGTAGGTTCCCACATAATGTCCATGGCCTTTAATGTCGTCCACGATAGTATGGACCTGCTTGTAGGGAAGCGGATTGACCCGACGAAACTGAGCGTGAAAGTATGCACGGTCCTCTGGTATGGTGGTCAAGGTATAGTTGATCTGATAAAAGAGAACGATATCCTCGTCAGAGAGATTGGTCACCGTCATTCGGGCATGTTTGCGAAACGGCATTTCCCAAAAACAGTTGAATGCTTTTCCGGGATTGACGGCTACGGGGAGTGAGGAAATTTGAGCGAATTGTTCCCAGCCGCAGGCAAAAAAATCGCCCATGGGGCATTCCACAGAGGGTTGGTCCTGACCATCCCAATAAAACCGCAGAATGCAGTGACGCCAGCGTCCGGTGGTGGTCATCCAAATCTGCTGGATGGCTCCCGGGCCATCCACGGAAGCCATCTCAAAGGTTTCTCCCGCCCTGATTTCCACTGCCGGGGAGACTTTCCACCCCTGACCCAGATCCCGGGCTGCGTGTGCCCCCAACCCCTCTACTGCCTTGCCTCCCTGTCCTTTTTGACCGTGTTTGTTTTCCGCACTGATCGATCGGCTTTGCGCCTGCGAGAGTCGAGACAGGGTGCCCAGATTCATTCCCAGTCCGTTGAAATACTCCATTGACAATCCTCCTCTTTGAACACATGGATCTCGAGTGTACGATGAAATGTTTTACTGTTGTTGAAACAGCTCCCTGACAAACTGGGAGTTTTGCTATGAAATGGGTTTTTAGTGCTAAAAGCTCAGAACGCGCGTTGCAGGACCGATTTTAGCTCACCGGATGTTAGTTGGATGGGGGATCCTTTCATACTGCTCGATTGCAATGATTTGTCTACCACACTGGGGATGTCGGCACTGGAGAGACCGTGGGATGTCAAATCCGGGACCAGCAAGTCTTCGCTCAGCTTTTCCAACCAGGGTACTAGGTCCTTAGCTGAGGCACCCATATCATCGGTCACATATCGTGCCAGTCGGGTGTATTTGTATAACGCCTTACTCTCGGGTGCACGTTGTGTCAGGGCCTGAATCACGGTGTCCGTGACCAGTGGCAGCAACCGTCCACAAACAGCACCGTGTGGTGCACCGTACATGCCTCCCACCGAACCCGCGATACCATGTACGGCACCGAGCTTGGCATTGGCCAGTGCAATGCCGCTGAACAGACTCGCCAGCAGCATATCCTCGCGCGCCTCCTGGTCGTACCCATCATGGAAGGCACGTCTCAACGATCGTCGTATAAGACCGATCCCTTCCCAGGCCAGGGCGTCGGTTAATAGGTTGGCCTGATTGGAGACATAGGGCTCGATCAATTGCGCCAGGGCATCGAGACCCGAGTATGCTGTAATCGACGGGGGCAATGACAGAGTGAGCAGGGGATCGAGAAGGGCCAGAGAAGGCAACAGGTTTAAGCTTCTCATACTGACTTTGGTTCTGTGGTCCGAAACCGTCAAAACAGCATTTCGTGTCACCTCAGAGCCTGTGCCGGCAGTTGTCGGAATCGCGATGTGGGGTGCTGCCGTGTTTTCCAGTTCTTTGCCTTCACCCACCACTTCGAGGTGATCCAGCAACCCGCCCTCATTGGTCAACATACCCGCCACAACCTTGCCCGTATCAATAACACTCCCTCCCCCCATGGAAATAACCATGTCGCACGAGTCGTTCCGGGAAGAGTAGACGATCGATTCGGTAGCATCGACAGTGGGTTCCCCATCGACGTTAAAGGTCACATGTTCAACACCGGCATTGTCCAGTAGATGATACATCGGTTCAGCACGCTCATGCGTTCGTCCGAGGATGATCGCTGCACGATGGCCCATCCGGGACGCCAGATCTCCAACAGTTTGAAGGGTATCGGTACCGAAATGGATCTCTGTGGCTGTGGCAAATGTAAACGTTGTCATCTGACCTGATCCCAATTAAGGAATTATTCGTTGCGTTTCAGCGGTGACGCCAGAGTGTGGCTACCGGGGCGAGGGGCTTTTCCATTCCGATTCATGGCTTGGAAAACATTCACTGTATTTGATACTGTGTCTGGGTTCTGCCATCATGTCGGTAACCGTCTCTTTCCAGTTTTGGTAATGAGGCGTGTCTTTGTGTCTTGCCATATCTTCCGAATGTCTATACACCTCG